>NZ_JBARYM010000167.1:0-3045 GCF_049647865.1 Tunicatimonas sp.
AACGTGACTAGCTAGCGAATCACCTTTCAGATTGATTACTTGCAACCTAAACTTTCCTTCCGGTAGAACTAACGATTTTTCGTTGGGGTATTCTTGAAGTTCAATAACGTCTACTGGTACGGCCTCATCACCTTCACTCTCAGCGTAAGCCTTAACCAGTACCGGATAATCAATCGTGATGATACTGTCGCTTATCGTATATAAATTACGCTGACCATCCATTAGCAGCCAGTCGGGACGGCCGTTAGTGTAGATGGTGCGCGGATGAAATAGTCGGGCATCAAAGCGATTGTCACCTATTCCCCCGTGAAAAGCTTCGTTATTGGCATCGATAAAGATAGCCGGGTAATCTAACGTATCAACCAACTGAAAATACGGATTTTCGGTTTCGCGGGAAAAGTGCTCAGTTAAAATCTCCTGATTGATGGTGAAAGGATTTATTGCGGTGTACTCCTTTACCCTACCAGCCATTGCTTTTTCCCAACCGGGTACTTCTGATTCTACTACATGGCCAAAGCCACAGTGAATCAAAAATTTTCCGTCAGGATTAGCTTTAATCACTTGCTCAATATTTCTTGCCTGCTGAATCTCCCGCTCCTTGCCGTTCGCCTGAATCTGGGTTTCGTAGGGGAAAACCGTGTAGCCTAGTTCTAATGCTTCGCGTACTAAATTTCCGAATTGCGGTTCCTGGGTGTAGTATCCTGAACTAAGTACCGGATAACCTCGCTCATGAAGCACAGTATCGGTATGGGCTAACGCTTCCAGACCTAAGAAGCGATAACCTCGCTCGTATAATCCTGCTAACAAAGAAGTGGTAAACACCCGGTGCAGCGGTTGATGGTGCGCTTCGTTAATAATAATGATTTGTTTTTGTTCGGCTCTATCCAGAATATAATCGCGGGCTGGAGCGGGGCGAAAGGACAGAAAGCGGGCCTCTTCTTCTTCGGATAGAGTAGGATACCCTGAACCCAGTTGTTCGTAGCTCCACAGTGCCTTTTGGTACTCACCAACAAACGAATACTGCCAAGCGACTTTTTGATAGGCAAAATCAGAAGGTTCGGCTAATGTGTGTGTTGCTATCTCCTCCGAGAACTGGTATGGTTCAGGTGGGGTATCCTGAAGGAAAAATAAGGAACCAATTAGTAGAATGAAAAATCTCATAGCACTTTCTCAGTAGGATGCTACATTGGTCTAAATTCCACACAAGAAACAAAAATAAATTTAGCGAAGTAATAATCATTTGCTTTGAGAACTATATAGTAACCATTTCATGGTGATCGTTTCACTTCGATTGCTAAAAAATGTTAAATTTCAGTACCTACGAAATTTATCTGAGCCTAACCACGTACTAACTTTACGGTAGTTGCCGAAATCGTTTTTATCCTACGGGGTTTCGATTAGTTTTGCAATCCTATTTTATAACGTAGTTGCAGGTTCATGCTGACATACAAAAAGCTTAATGACTTTATCGGCTGGGGAATTTTTGCGGTATCCCTTCTGGTTTATATGCTGACTGTGGAAGAAACCGCTAGTTTCTGGGATTGTGGCGAGTTCATTGCCGTATCCTATAAACTAGAAGTTCCTCATCCTCCGGGCGCACCTTTATTTCTGCTAATTGGCCGCTTGTTCTCATTTTTATCCTTTGGCGATGAGCAAATGGTTGCCTACTGGGTAAATATGGTGAGCGTTATCAGTACAGCCTTTGCTATTATGTTCTTGTTCTGGACTATCACCTTGTTGGGTCACAAAGTACTAGGAGTAAAATCTGGAGTAGCAACCTCAGCGCAAAAAATTTGGATACTGGGAGGGGGAATTATCGGCGCGCTAGCGGGTCTTTTCTCTGATTCTATCTGGTTTTCAGCTACGGAAGCCGAAGTATACGGTCTGTCACAATTTTTTACTGCTTTCGTTTTCTGGGCTATTTTGAAGTGGGAGAACATTGAAGATGAAGCGGCCGCCAATCGTTGGCTCATTCTGATTGCCTACACCATGGGACTTTCTATCGGAGTTCACCTGCTCAACTTAGTAACTATTCCAGCCTTAGGTTTAATTTATTATTTCCACAAGCATCAGCCTACCACTCGAGGGATAGTAACTACTTTAGTAATCAGCGGAGCATTTATCATACTAATATTGATCGGAATTATCCCGGGTTTACCGACGATTGCGGGTAAAATAGAAGTGTTCTCGGTCAATAGTATCGGATTGCCGTTCGGTTCGGGTTTTGTTATCTTTGGCTTACTGCTCATTGGTGGATTAGTATACGGCATCCGTTATTCGGTTCAGCATAAAATGCCGATACTTAACACATTCTTGTTGGGACTAACCTTTATTCTAATTGGTTATTCTTGCTACTCGCTAGTAATTATTCGTTCTCGTTACAACCCACCCATCGACGAAAACAACCCCGAAACATTCATCAGTTTCACTTCATATCTAAAGCGGGAGCAATACGGTAGCCGTCCGTTAGCCTACGGCCAGTATTTCACTGCCGAGCTAGTTGCGCAGGAAGAAGGAGCTCCGGTTTACGAGAAAGGGGAAGAAAAGTATGTGATTTCTGATTACAAACTAGAGAATACGTACGACCCAAAGAAGAGCACGATCTTTCCTCGGGCGTACAGCACCCAGGGAAACCACCCGCAGTTGTATCGGCAGTGGATGAATCTCCGACCTAATGAAGAACCTAAATTTCTAGATAATCTGGGTTTCTTTTTTCGCTATCAACTCGGGCATATGTATATGCGCTACTTTATGTGGAATTTTGCGGGGCGAGAGAGTGATATCAAAGAAGCAGCCTGGCTACGCCCATGGGAAGGCGATGCTGATGTACCCGATATTTTGGCCCAGAATAAAGGGCGTAATCAGTTTTTTATGCTACCCCTGGCGTTAGGGCTAATTGGTCTGTTCTTTCAATACCGACGGGATGTTAAGAGTTTCTCAGTGGTAGGCGTACTCTTTCTACTTACTGGCATTGGACTGGTGGTATACTTAAACTCTCCTCCCGTAGAACCGCGGGAGCGAGATTATATCTACGCTGGATCATTC
>NZ_JBARYM010000168.1:0-4342 GCF_049647865.1 Tunicatimonas sp.
CTTTTTTACCAGCTTGGTAGGGGATTACTCGTTGTACGGCACCGTTAGGATAGAACTCCCGGAACGTGCCAATCATTTTACCATCGTCGAACACCCCTCGGGCGGAGATACTTCCGTCCGGAAAGTAGCGCAGATAATCACCGTGGGCTCGGGTACTGTCATCATTCAGAATAAAGTATTTTGCCTTAGGAATGGTTTGAGCCGAATCGTAGTAGGTAACCACGCGAGTAGTATCTAGCGGGGTTTGGGCCACCAGATTCCAGCTTATCATAATAAAGACAAACGCAATATTTCGCATAACACAACCATTCATTTCTAAGAAGCAGTTAGAGTTGATTTTTCAGCAGGGAAAACATAGAATTTATGATAATACAAGGCATTCTTAAGATGCACAATAGCACTATGCATCTTATAAATAATATGACTCAAATGATAGGTTGGCAGCTCGAAGAATATAGCTTCTAAGCCCTAACGATGGGATACGCTATTTTATTCGAACCCGAGTGGCCCCGTAACCAAATTTATCGCGCATACTATCTTGAAAGTAATTGATGTTCTTTATTTTCGCCAAGCGTTTATGAATAGCATCGCGCAATACCCCACTGCCTACTCCGTGAATAAAGGTGATTTCATCCATTCCGGTGGCAATGGCTTGATCCAGTTTTCCCTCAAAGGTATTTAACTGTAACTCCAGCATCTCCGGGTTACTCATGGTATCGTATTCTGAAGTGAGCTTCTCAATATGCAAATCAACTTCCCGCGGCGGTCGCTCCAATCGGGCCATAGGAGCCTCATTGTTATGCTCATTTTGTCGCTTGAACATATTTTCCTTCAGTTTCTCGGGGTCAAGTGGTTTGCCCATTTGCTCATCAACCCGAAAAACAAAAGCCGGTTTGTTCAGTACCGGAGCGGTAGTTTTACTTTTAAAAAAGGTGTTGGCCTTAAACTGAATGCGTCGCTGTAGAGGTTCGCGCAGCGTAAAGTAACCGTTCCGGTGAAAGATTAACTGAACAATTAGGGTAGGCCACTGGTCAAACTCGGCTATTTGTGCATTCTTTAATTTAACCGTGCTGTTGGGTGAGAGTAGTCCGGCGTGAATACCCCGGTAGTTCCCTTTATCATCTTCTCCTACTGAAAAGGGCAGTTCAAAATCGGTGGCATTCACCAAGTGTAACGAAAGTTGCTTGTCATTAATAGCTACATGGCTGAGGTAGATGCCCTGCTGCTTAGGTTTAGCGGTGCCTTCGTCGGCCATAGACGGACGGGCGGGAGCACTTTCCGGCTTGTCAAAGTAATTCTTTTCTTCTTGAGCTACTACTACTACATCGCTACGCAGCACCGGAATACCAAAGCCATCTTCAATTTCAATCTCAATGAGATTTTTCTCCAAAAAACGAGTAATTATTCCCTCTTCGCTGCCCCGCAACATGCGGACTTTATCGCCGATCTTCATAGTACATTAAATGTTAGGTAGTAAAATCCAATACTATACTTATAATAATGTTTATTGTACGGCTAAGTTTATGCCGTGTTATTCGGAAAGTGAAATAATAGTAATACATTAACACATTATTGTTTTACTATTTTTGGTTTCTGATAACAATTTCGTAAAATCAAAAGTATATATAGTATATCAGTTATAAGTTCTTTAAGAAATATGCCAAATGTTGCTGTTACCGAGTCGTTAGTAAAGCGTTTTATTCAGGGCAACCCTAAAGCATTCCGCCGTATTTTTGACGCACTTCATGCGCAGGTCTACGCCTTTAGTTTGAAGATCACCAAATCGCCTACTGAGGCCGAAGAAGTGACTCAGCAGGTATTTATTCGATTGTGGGAGAAACGGCATTTAGTAGATGCTAGTCGTTCCCTTGAAAACTACTTATACACCATCACTCGCAATTGTGCATACAATCACCTAAAGCAACAAGCAAATCGGGCTCAACAGCTACCACTGAGCAATTTGTGGATAAACGATAGCACTACGGTTACTGAGGACGATCTATCGCTGTCGGAATGCCAAAAACTTACCAATGAACTGATTAATTCCCTTCCGGAAAAGCGGCAAATCATCTACAAAATGCATTTTGAAGAGGGTTACCTACCTACTGAGATTGCCACTGTACTGGGTGTATCAGTAGCTACGGTGAAGTCGCAGCTAACCAAAGCTACCAAAACAATTAAAGGGTTTTTATTGAGCTATCGCTCTGCCAGTATCATTCTATTATTAGCGTTTTTCTAAATTCGCAAAATATACCACCAATACTTAGCTGTATCACATTCTATAATAATATTTATTGCGTAGGATGTAAAATAAGAGCTCTTTTTTACTAGAGTCATCCTCATTCTATTTCCAATTGTATATAGTGTATATATTGTTCGGAAAAAAATCTGGATGAATCACGCTAAGCAACTACTTAAAAAGTACTTAAACGGATACTGCACCCAAGAAGAAAAGCAGCAGCTTTATCGCTATTTGCTTCAGAGCGAAGCTAAAGAGTACGATGAAGTGCTTCATGCTCTATGGACTGACCTCTCAGGCGTTTCCAATCCGGATTCGGCTACTTCAAGCCGAATGTATCAATCTATAGTATCCAATGAAGCGGATGCAAAACAGCGTTTCTCATCAGTAAAAAATTGGGCGATTGCGGCCTCTTTAACCGGAGGATTGCTAGTTCTGGCAGCTTGGTACTATCTTTTGCCTCAAGCCCAAACACATGAGACTCAGTACAGCGAGGTAAAAACATTAGTACTACCCGATAGCTCAATAGTCTACCTTAACGCCAATTCTAAAATTACGTATTCTGATGATTTAGCCGAAAATGCCACCCGTGAGGTATGGTTGAGCGGTGAAGCCTACTTTGAAGTTACTCGCCGCCAAGCTACATATAATCAGCCTGTAAAGATGGTGGTACACACCGCGCAGGTAGATATTGAGGTGCTGGGTACGGCCTTTAATGTAAAAGATCGTCGGGGCATTACTCAAATAGTATTAGATGAAGGTAAGGTGCGGCTAAAGTCGCCTAAGAATGATCATGAGTTGGTAGCTATGGAACCAGGCGAAGCCGTTCAGGTAGACCAGCAGCAGTCTTTCTTAGTAGAGAAAATTGGGAAAGAAGCCCATGTATCTTCTTGGAAGGAGAACGAACTGTACTTTGATAATCAATCATTGCGAGAAATACAGCAGATACTAATCGATAACTACGGTCTTCAATTGCGATTTGTTGACCCAACAATAGAAGCACTAACTTTTACCGGTTCGACCCCGGCCGACGATATATCAGTACTATTTACCACGCTTGAGAAATCATTCGCTTTAAGGATTGAGGAAGTAGGCGGGGTTTATAGCGTTCGGCGGAAGCCCTAAAAAACTATATGTAATCAATTACCTATCAAATAACCCCTATAATTATGAGTAGCAATCTACCCCATTTTATCCGAAGCGGCATACTGCTACTAGCCACACTAGCTAGTAGTTTTGCGATGGCCCAAACGGTTGCGCTGTCCACCCCGTTCTCTACGGAACCGGAAGTGACTGTACCCCGACAAGAGGGCGGCAGCCTGAAGTATGTACTGGATAAGTTAGAAACCGAACATGATATACGGTTCAACTACGCTAGCCAGTTAATCGAAGGCAAGCGAGCCTCACTTCGCACCCTTCAGCAGGCAGAAACGCTAGACGAAAAACTAGAAGCTGTACTTCAGCCCTTAGGTTTAGAGTACGAGAAAATCAGTGACCAGATCTATGGTATTTATCCGGAAGAATCCAGCGAGGCGAAGTCTTCGGATGAAAAACCATCTACTTCAGAAGAGCAGAGCCTGTACGAAGCCAACGTGAGTATGATCAACCGCATGAAGAATCTTCCTCTACGCGCTCCTATTGTGGTGGAAAGAGACATTTCCGGGCAAGTGACCGACGAGGAAAACGAACCCTTGCCCGGGGTTAATGTACTAGTTAAAGCTACTACTATCGGAACGGTGACTGATATTGATGGTAACTATCGGCTAACGGCACCCGACAATGCCGAAGCTTTAGTTTTCTCTTCAGTAGGTTATGTTACCCAAGAGGTAAATATTGGAGGACAAAGTACTATTGATTTAGCTATGTCACCTGATATTCAATCACTTTCAGAAGTAGTGGTTGTTGGATACGGTACTCAAGAGAAATCAGATTTAACCGGAGCGATTTCTTCAGTTGAATCTCAGGACATTACCCGCCTTTCCGAGCGACGTTTAGAAAATGCGTTGCAGGGACGAGCCGCCGGAGTGCAGGTGATGCGAACGGAAGGTAGTCCGGGGGCACCGGCTCGGGTAAACATCCGAGGTTCGGGTTCTATCGGCAATA
>NZ_JBARYM010000169.1:0-1905 GCF_049647865.1 Tunicatimonas sp.
GGTTGAACGCTCGCATAAACGGCAAAGGAATTGAACAGCGACCGTTTGTATCGCCGGACAGAAAATACCTATTTTTCAGCAGAACGAGCGTAACTCAAGTAAATGGCTCAGAAAACTACGAGTCAGATATATACTGGGTAAGTACCAAATCTATTTTCAAGCCTTATCTCTACAACAACGATGTTAAAACTGACCCTGAAGTAAAATATAACGAGCCATTTCAATTGAATTTACCTAAGGATTTATTCAAAGATGTGGATGATCTTAATCTGTTCTACGAAGCATCGTTGGCAAACAATAATGAGCTACCCGGATGGATTAGATTTGATGCCAATAATTTATCGATGAGCGGAACGTGGAAGTCAAAAAAACCAATAACTATCAAATTAACGGCTACTGATGGCGCAGGAAATAGTGGGGACTATAAGTTTCAGCTAAAGGGTGTTTAAGTAATAAAATTATCTATAAATATCATAACACCATAACACCATAACACCATAACACCATAACACCATAACACCATAACACCTTAGCACTATTTCAACTTCACACTCTCCATTACTTTTTGGGCAATAGGTTGCCACTGATTTTGACGTTGGCGGGGACAGCTAAAGGTGAATACGATAGCTTTATTCTGGCGGATGGTGTACTGAGCGTAGGAGTAGCGATGTACCGGGGATTTGGATGTAATTGCGTCTTCATCGGGCTTTACCACGGAGGTGAATTCAAAATAAGCTACTGGGGTTCCTTTGATCTCCCGTATTCCTTCTTCTAAAAAATCAACTTCATCGTATAATTCAAGCAAGCTAGAACGATAAAAATCTTTCAAGATAGGTAAATCGTCGGCGCGCCAGCGGGTGTTGGCAGCACTCACGCTAAAGTCAGCGATTTGATCAGGACTGGTGAACGCCGCCAAGGGTGGACGAGCCGACAGAAATTTCTGCTGCATTTGATCCTCAGTCATCGGCTGAAACGACTCGGGTAAACTCACACTGATCTCCTCAGAGATGTCTATCCGCGTAAATTTATCCTCAGTGATCTGAAAAGCACTAAAGAGTAGTAAAGTGCTACAATATAAAGCTAAAACAACCGAATTTTTCATAGCGCGAATTTAGTGCAAACTACCGAACAGAAAGCTTTGCTTCTTGAGCATTAACTGCAAACACTATCCGGTAAGTTTAGTTTCTTAGTTAAGAAAAGCCACTGTACTTAATTAACTCAACTATTATGAAGTTATTTTCACCATTATTATTTACTACCATTTTTACTTTGGGATTATTTGCTTGCGGGGGCGACGATAAGGAAGCGGCTACTTCTACTGAGCCAGATAGTCTGGCCTACCCTAAAGACAAAGTACTTGACGATACAAATTTAGATAATCGTCAGCCACTAGAATTTACTACTGAGTTTGAAAGTGTAGAAAAGCGCGTACTGATTGCTTCGCTAATGCGGCAAAAGACCGATTTGGAATACCGAATTCGGGAGGTTAAGAACCAGCCAGGCGGCACTACTCCTCCGGCGGGCGATTTACAGCAACTAAAGACTTACGTAGACGATATCAGTCGGGAAATCGCCAAAGTACGGCAAACCCCCGATGAAAACTTGGCAGAGGTAGAAGAAACTGCTACGGCAGCCATTGAGGGCGCAGGAGCCTTGTTGCAATCTACCTATATGCGAATTGATAGTGGTTTTTAGAGATATGTTTAAGTCAGGACTTGCGAAGTTTCAATTCCCTTTATTATAAAGGACGCTAATGGCTAAAACTTCGTAAGTCTCCGGCAACCAACGAACTTCGGTTAAACCTTCTGCTGCGAAATTATCTAAACCCAATTATTCAACTTTCTTTCCTCGCCGGTAGCGGACGGACTTTATCAAGTCCCCTTGCTCATCGTAATAAAACCAGGT
>NZ_JBARYM010000170.1:0-2339 GCF_049647865.1 Tunicatimonas sp.
ATCCTAGCGAGCAGACTAAATTTAGATTCATGATCCATCCAAAATCTACTAGTTACTACAACATTTGTACTATCAGCGATTCTAATACCGTAGTAGTTCTTCATGAATACGAAGAAGAGAAACTAAATACTGCAAAAGCTAATAATAGATGGTCAAGATTATATTGTTTATATCTAGTACAAGCTCATTAAAATCTGTACTAGTGATATAGTCAATAGCTTTTAGTTTGCAGCCAACGACCATTTTGTAATATAGCAGACGCTACTCTAGAAACCATGGGTGGTGGACTATCAACTGTAGACTAATAATCAAACTTTGCTTCGTACTGCTCGTTAGTTAAGTGTGGCTCTGTTTGATGAGAGCAAGACTTAGCTGATATTATTAATGAGACAAAAATTAGAGTAATGAACAAGAACATCGTATTTATATTATTCTTTTCCCTAATAGCAGTGTACTGCACCGCTCCATCGACGGGAAGTCAATCTGATGAGCCACTAACGGTTTCACCCGCATCGCTTACCGAATCGGAAAAGGCACAACTGGATACGGCTACTTTTGCTGGGGGCTGCTTCTGGTGTACTGAAGCGGTTTTTGAGCGAGTAAAGGGCGTGAAAAGTGTGGTATCCGGTTATACCGGGGGAACTCAGAAGAATCCTACCTACAAACAGGTAAGTAACGGCCGTACTGACCATGCCGAAGCGATTCAGATTTACTACGACCCAGAAGTAATTACCTACGCCCAATTGTTAGAAGTATTCTTCGGAACAATGGACCCTACTCAACTTAACCGACAAGGACCCGACGTAGGCGAGCAATACCGATCCGCAGTTTTTTATCACGACCAAGAGCAGCAGCAGCAGGCTGAGAAGTACATGAAGAAACTTGATGACTCAGGTAAGTACGATAAGCCGATAGTTACTCAGTTAGTATCGCACGAAAAATTTTGGATAGCCGAAGATTACCACCAAGATTACTACGAACTAAATCCAGGAAATCCGTACATTCAGAACATAGCTAAACCTAAAGTGAATAAGTTAAAGAAGAACTATACTGCCTTGCTAAAAGACGGTGTAAACAGCTAAAATAGCTTTTCTTAAAAACTAGACTGAGACGTTGCTAACTTTGAGCAACGTCTTTTTTGATCGATGCAATTATCTCTCGTTTCGGTTATTCTCCCCTTTTTCAATGCTGAACTGACACTGGATAAGGCTATTGAAAGCATCGTTCAGCAAACCTATACCTACTGGGAATTAATCTTAGTTAACAATCAATCTACCGACAATAGTGCTCAGATCGCCAAACGCTACACTCAGAAAGATGTACGTATTCATTTAATCAAAGAGAATACGCAAGGAGTTACGTTTGCTTTTAACGCTGGTCTGGCCTTCGCTCGAGGAAAATATATTGCCCGGATGGATGCGGATGACTACAGCTACCCCCTCCGTTTAGAACAACAAGTCCGCTACTTAGAAAATCATGACGAAGTAGATGCCGTTAGCGGGTTAGTAGCTTATAAAGCTAACGCCATGCAAGCGGGTATGAAACATTATGTCAATTGGTCAAATACATTGGTTACTTCTAAACAAATTGCTGATAATCAGTTTGTTGAGTTACCGACTATTAACCCAACCCTGGTGTTTCGTCGCAGCAGCCTAGAAAAATACGGATCTTACCAAAACGGCGGATTTCCCGAAGACTACGAATTGGTATTGCGTTGGCTACAGAAAGGCGCTACTTTCGCCAAAATACCGAATATCATTCTTGATTGGCACGATAGCTCAACCCGGCTTACCCGCACGGGTTCTCGGTACTCTACCGAAGCATTTTATCAAATTAAAACCATATACTTAGCAGAATG
This sequence comes from Tunicatimonas sp., assembly GCF_049647865.1. Classification (NCBI taxonomy): domain Bacteria; kingdom Pseudomonadati; phylum Bacteroidota; class Cytophagia; order Cytophagales; family Catalimonadaceae; genus Tunicatimonas; species Tunicatimonas sp. Next base: position 1,859 of record NZ_JBARYM010000170.1, read on the forward strand.
GCTTTGCCAGAATAACCCTTTTCATCCGGCAGTAGTCGTCTGGGGGGCCGGTCGTAAAGCTCGTCAGCGAGTAAAATTGCTGGAAGAATACCAGGTTGAGATCACCGCGTTCATTGATATCGTTCCTAATAAGGTTCAGGAAAAGCCCTGTATCTATTTTAAAGATATAGCTCCTCCGGGTCAGTATTTTATTCTTTCTTATGTTAGCAATCGTGGGAAGCGGGAAGAAATCAGGCAATTTCTTGTTGATAAAGGGTATCATGAAGCTATACATTTTTTGCTAGTTGCCTAAATATACCCTTACGCTATTTCTAGTGGATTTACGGTACGCCAAGCGTCTGTTGGCAAAACTTGAGAATTTCTTGTTGAGCTGTTTTCCAGTCCTTCGACTTTATTTCGCTACCAATGAAGTGCGTACCTGGCTTATCTAGTGCTACGAGCTTAACATCGGGCGAAGTAAACTGTTGATGCACTTCTGGAT
>NZ_JBARYM010000171.1:0-2290 GCF_049647865.1 Tunicatimonas sp.
CTTCAACAATGTTGGCCAGTACCCCCGCATCTCCGGTACCTACCGCGTTACCAAGAGCGGTAATATTTACTTCCCGCGTTCCTAACTTCTGAGAATTAACAATACGCCCCACTTCCTGCTGACCACGTACCCAGTGGGGAACCATTACAGGTTGAAGAAAAACGCTATCAAACCCATACTGCTGCATCAATTGTCGGCCCCACTCAACGGCAGCCGCCGCTTCGGGCGAGCCACTTACCCGTCCCCCTACATCTTTACAAAGACTGCGAAGGTTTTCGTAGGCTTCCCCGCGCAACAGCGTTTCATCGTAGATTTTACGCAACATAGTTGAGTCGTCTTGGGATTGTGCCGTTGTCGGAAGTATAGCAATTATTATCAATCCTATTGTTGTGTATAAATGCTTTTTCATTGGTTTAAGTTGGTAGGTAAAGTTTTAGTTTTCTATTAGTTCAGCATTGTGCAAGATGTACATCATACGGTCAGGGTTATTAGCGTTCAATTTTAGTGTTCCCCGTAGCTCAACTACTTCCGAAGAAAGTTCTAGGTTATTCTGACTAAATACTTCCATCACTGTTTCGGGACCCGCCCCACCGCAGAAGAAACAAGCGGCAATTGGCAAGGCTGATAATATAAAATACTTAGGTTTTAGATATGCCTCAAAAGGAATCATGTAGCCCTTTACGGTAACTTGTTGCCCGTCTAGCGCCTGCGCCTTATTGCCAAAAACTGGATATGATATTTCGTACCCGACCGAAGCATCGTAGCGATCTTCTATTTCTACATCCGACAACGTCTTCCAAACACTTGAGTTGGTTTGGCTCCAACTCAAATGGCTTATTATTACTAACACACCTATTAGAAAGCAGCCCAGCTTCATAGTACTTGGATAGATATTATCGAACCCCTAAATTAGTACGATTCCGTAAGAATACTACTAAGATGTTTGGTTTTCTTGCTACCTAACCAACGGATATTTTATTATGGCTATATCAACCGATCAGTTTAGTGTTACTCATCAACCCGAAAAAAAACGTTTCGCCATTCTTCTAGATGGAAAAGAAGCGGTATTAGAATATATTCCAGCTAAAAAATATTTGGTGTTTACGCACACGGAAGTACCTCAGTCACACGAAGGAAAAGGACTGGCTTCTCGCTTGGCGCATACTGGGTTAGAATATGCCAAAGAGGTTAACCAGCCAGTACTACCACTGTGCCCTTACGTAGCCATGTACATTCGTCGGCACCCAGAATATAAACCGCTGGTGCTACCGGGCTTTAATGTCTGAGCGGTGGAATTTAATAGCCTATCTTACCTGAAGGAAGGAACTGCCCAGCAACAAAGTGCCTATCGAGCACTTCATAGCCTTGATCTGTTTAACTACCTATCGGAGTATTATCCCTTACTCACTGGTACCGTGCCACTTAGAATTGACATCGATTCTAGTGATCTGGATATTTGCTGCGAGGTGCACACACCTAAACTGTTTGTGGATCAGGTAACTAAAGAATACGGTGACCTACCTAGTTTTCAAGTTTTGCGAATGCTTAGCCATAACCTTCTCGCTATATTAATTCGGTTTCGTTACCAAAGCTGGCCAATTGAACTGTTCGGACAACCGCTTCCGGCCACCAAACAACACGCTTATCGACACATGATTGTTGAGCACCGTATTTTGCAGCTAGCCAGTGTAGCCTTCCGTGAGCAAATAAAAGAGCTGAAACAGCAGGGAATAAAGACGGAACCAGCATTCGCTCAGTTACTAAATCTACAGGGTGATCCCTATCAAGCAGTACTAAATTTAGAAAATTATTCTGACGACCAGCTTTGGCAGCTACTGTCATCAAAGGGTTATACCGGAAAATAGTATATTGATAGCATGCTAGCTAAACTATTATTCGGACTAACCATTGTAACCATCCTAAACCTGACCAATGCTCACGCCCAAATGACTTTTCCCTGGCAACGGCACACTATTGATGATACCTCGTTTGGAGCCGACGGCACCAAGGTATGTTTTGCTAATCAAGACTCTTTGCCCGATATTATCACCGGCTGGGAGCAGGGCAACGTTACTCGGCTGTACTTTCATCCGGGCGATCTCACCAAAGGCTGGAGTTACGTAGAAGTGCCGTCACCTGCTGTAGAAGATGCTTTGGTGGTAGATTTAGACCAGGACGGCTTCTCTGACATTGTTACGTTATCCGAAGGAGATCACGAGCGAATAACCGTGCACTGGGCTCCTCCTAATTGGCAGCAGTACACTCAGTCTTCGGCGTGGAAGTCAGTAGA
>NZ_JBARYM010000172.1:0-9818 GCF_049647865.1 Tunicatimonas sp.
CCTTAGTTTCGCTTTGAAATTCTTAATAGTCTTATAGTTATTTGTTGTAAACGATCAAACTTGAAACTATTATGCAAGACGAATTAAGCGCTGATGTTTCTACATCACTACTTTCTAAAATAGTAAACACTGGAAGCCATCATGATCTTCCTGAATATTTGAGAAAAAGGGTTCAACCTACCAACATTATATGTCTTCTCATCATCTTTGTGCTGGCGATTCCTTTCGTCGGTATATCGCTGATTTATTTTCCCTGGTTGGCGATATTCCCAGCCGGGGGCGGGCTTACTTCTTTAGTAGTGATCTACGTGAATTCTCGGGGTGGAATTAAGTACTCCAGAATAGTTTTGCCTGTGTTGTGCTTATTACTAGCTTCTCTCTATAATGCCTATTTTAGTACCTCAATGTATGATGCCCTAATCTCGATATATATGGTTGAATTGAGTTTTACCCTAATTCCTTTTGTAGTTTTTGATTTAAAAGAAAGAGGATACTTAATATTCTGTTCCATATTTTCATTCTTTATTATTCTTGTTTTTCCATTAATCTGGCACTTATTTGATATGGGATACGATGGAACAGTCTTACGAACCGGATGGGTCAGTATAGTTGCTATGGTATTGGCAGTTTGTACCCAGCTAGGCACTATTCTAGGCTTAGCTGTTCTTAACCGTCAGTCTGAAAAAGAAAGTGAACAATCAAGGTTAGAAACGGAAGAACGAAACCAGAATCTCCTGATTGAGCGAGAAGAAAACACTAAAAAAACCAAAGAGCTAGAGGCAGCCCAGGCTGAGGAGAAAAAGCGGCAATGGGCCACTGAAGGTATTACGCAAATTTCGGAAATTATTCGTAAAGCTGGTAAAAATGAAAATATATTTGATCAATTGGTTGCCGCTACAGTCAAATTTGTACGGGCTAATCAAGGAGGATTGTTTGTAGTCGATCGGAGCCATAATGATAACACGACTATTGAGTTAGCCGCTTGCTATGCTTATGAACGCAAGAAATTTACTGAGCGAACAATCGCTCCTGGTGAAGGTTTAGTTGGGCAAGTTTTCCTAGAAAGGGAGTATTCATATTTCACCGAAATTCCCGAAGACTATGTCAATATCACTTCAGGGCTGGGTAAAGCCAATCCCACCTCATTATTAATCGTTCCTTTGATGGTAAATGATACAGTGGAGGGAATTATGGAAGTGGCTGGTTTTCATGCCTTTGAGGATTACGAAATTGAGTTCTTGCGAAAACTGGGCGAAGTGATTGCTTCATTTATTCAGAACGAAAGGGTCATGCAGCGAACTACTCATTTGTTAAACCAAGCCCAGGAACAATCCGAAGAAATGCGGGCGCAAGAAGAGGAAATGCGTCAGAATATGGAGGAGATACAAGCTACTCAAGAAGAAATGCATCGTAAAGAGAAGGAGTATCAAAGCAAGATTCATGAGCTTGAACAAAGGTTGGTGACAGACACGGCTGCCTAATTTCTTTACGCCACCGAAAGCTGAATATAGTAGCCACCGTGGTTACGAACGTTGAATACTCGCCCATCGCCAAGCATCCAATACTGACCGCGTATTCCAGTAAGTCTTCCCTTAATAGTTGGCTGTTTGCTTAAAAGTACGCTCTTCACCTTTTTAGGATATTCTAAAACCGGGTACTCAATTTCAGTAATCGGAGTATTCGGGGTGTAATATTCTTTAAATTCTTCTGGAATTACATCTTGAGCATTCTGCTGAAAGGAGGTGAGATTAAGCTCGTTTTTCCTTTCATTTTTTAGCATATTTCGCCAATTCGTTTTATCCGTAAAATTTGCTTTCAGCGCTACTTCAATTGCTCCGGCCAGATAACGGTACGGTACTGAGGCAATTGTCGCAGCCTTCCACGCACCCTGATCAATCCACCGGGTAGGTACCTGGGTTGAGCGGGTTACTCCTACTTTGATAGCATCAGTTTGTGCCAGATACACAATGTGAGGCTGTAAGTGATGTTGCTCTTCCCACGCAGGATCACGGCCTTCGCCTAAATGAGCCCGGCACCTTTCCGGATGAATGATACACTCGGAATTTTGAGGTGATTTGATAAAGCAGGGGTAACAAAACCCTTGTGAAAAAGACTTCTTGGTAAGCCGGCCGCAGTTAATACAATTGATCCGTCCTTCGAATTCCAACTTAATTTGGTGGCCAACTAATTCATTGACTATTAGTGAAGTACCATTGAGAAGCAAGGTGTATTGCACCGGTGAAGATAGCTCAGTGCGCATTTTGCGAAGATTTCCTTCGTAGTTCATATCAGCAAAGGTTGATGGATTTGAAAGTAAAGAACCGTTGAAAGTAGAAAATAATTTGTAAAGTGAGTAGAAAACATTTTGGCCTATTTTGTTCTTGTAGCAATAATCTAACACCTACTAAATGACAGAAAGTATTAGCATATTAGGTTGCGGATGGCTGGGTCTTCCGTTAGCTAAAACTCTAATAAGTCAAGGATATAGCGTCCTTGGATCTACTACTCAATCTAACAAACTAACGCTACTGGAGCAGGAAGGTATTCAACCTTTCTTAATGGAGCTATCGCCAGAAATTAATGAATCTGCTGACCAACGTTTTTTCCAAAGCGATATATTAGTGATTAATATTCCTCCGGGGCGTAAGCGGGATAATATCGAACAATTTTACCCGCAACAAATTGCTGAAATTGTAAAGCAAAAGCCTACCCAGAAAATTATTTTTGTAAGCTCTACTTCCGTTTATCCTAACCTAAATCGTGAGGTGACTGAAATGGATCTCCCTACCGACGAAGCCAAGCTTAATTCGCTTCGAGTGAGTGGGCGGGCCTTGATAGCAGCAGAAGAGTTAGTGCGGCAGTATTCAGCGGAAGCAACCACTGTTCGTTTCTGTGGACTAATGGGACCTAACCGCCATCCTGGAAAGTTTTTAGCGGGTAAGATATTAAATAGCAGTGGGAAATCCCCCGTAAATTTCATTCACCTAGAAGATTGCATAGCGATCCTTCTTAAAATTATCCAGGAAAACCACTGGGGCGAAACCTTTAACGCTTGTGCGGATCATCATCCGACTAAGGAAAATTTCTATCGGCAAGCTGCTCAGAAAATAGGGCAGGAACCACCTGAGTTTTCATCCGAAGAATTACCTTCTTTTAAATCAATAAGTGGTGAGAAGCTTAAGAAACAATTGGAGTATGAATTCAAGTATAGCGATCCAACTGATGCACTATAGAAATAAGTTAACTATTCGTCGTTTCTAACAAAGTAGTACCGAAAACCAATAGCTCCTCTCAGTATTACGTTTTCGTCACCAATACCTAACAGTGCTAACTCTGAACTTAGTGCGAAGTTGCGTAGCTCTTTAAAAGGCGAAACCTGAAACCCAAGTGGTATCATTATTCCGTAGAATTGATTAGTTCGCCCTCCTAGTCCGGTATAAGCGGCGTAAGAAGTACGATCAACGAAACGATAGGTAGCAAGAAACTCTGGGGAGATGTCTTCTACAAAAACAGTAGCATTGAGACGAAACTCAGCGGCAATGCGCGGGGTAAACGAATAACTGACTCCCGCAAAAGATAAATCGGACTGATGGTAATTAATTCCAAACTGGCCTAATGCTGAACCTATTGAAAGAAAAGAGATCGAAAGTGCAAAAAATAAATGCTTCATATCGCTAAGCGCGTTTAGCTGGATGTTTCTCTAAATCGAAAAGGTCGTTTAGTACATCAATCAGCGTTTCGGCTTCACCTCGCTTGCAGGCTGCTTTGAGTTGAAGTACCGGCAGTTTAATAATCTTCTGCATCATGCTGCGGGTAATCTTTTCAACTTGAGCGGCCTGCTCATCGTCAACTCCCTTAAGGTAGCGAGCCATTTCTTCCTGACGAATTTGCTCCAACGCATTTTTAAGTCGTTGAATAGTGGGTGATACCTCCATCTCTTGAGCCCACTGCTGAATCTCCCGAAGCGATTCTTCAATAATAAACTTTACATCGGGCACTGCCGCTAGTCGAAGGCTCAGGGCTTGATCCGCCCGGTTTCGAATATCATCAATATTATATAAGTAGGTGCGGGGCAACTTAGTAATTGCTGGTTCAATACTGCGCGGCACCGAAAGATCAATAAAGCGAGCCGACGGCCGCAGAGGTACTTGAGAGAGAAGCTCATAAGTTAACAGCGGCTTAGCCATTCCTACTGAAGAAACAACAATGTCTGATTCGGAAATAGCTTGCGTAAGATCAGAAAAATCATAGGTAGTGAAATCGTAAGTAGTAGCTAGCTCTTCAGCTTTGGAACGGGTACGGTTAGTAATGGCAATACGAGCCTTACGATGCTTACTATCTCCCAAATTTTTGGCTACATCAGCACCAATTTCGCCCAAACCAATTAGCAGAACCTGAGGGTCGGTAAATTTTCCAGCTAAGTGTTGGACCATTTCGGTAGCGGCGTACGAAATAGAGGCGGCACCATCGCGGAAGGCCGTTTCCTGCACTACGCGTTTGTTGGAGTAAAATACCGTATGGAGTAACCGATGCAAAAATGGGCCAGCCATATTAGCATCAGCCGAAGCCTGGTACGCGCGCTTTACTTGATTAGTAATCTGTAAATCACCAATCACCTGCGATTCTAATCCCACCGCTACCTGGAAAAGATGACGCATTGCCGACTGACTATTATTTAGGCGAGTAAAGTACGGATTATACGTATGCGTGTTGGCGGTATCAAATCCTTTTACTAACCCGAGTAGTGTCACCAGCAGATCGCTTAAGTTCTCTTCGTGGGAGTAATAGATTTCAGTGCGGTTGCACGTAGAAAGAATGAGAACATCCCGGATATCAGTCAGTGCCTTGATTCTACCCAGAAGATCATTTGCTTCTTCAGCAGAAAGAGCAACCTGTTCCCGAATCTCAACCGGACTGTTTTTATAAGTTAACGATATTGCTTTAAAAAGATGATGCATACAAGACGATCAGATCGACGTACAAATTTATAAGCTAATTGGGATTTAGTAAGATAGAATTGCTATTTAGAATAAATACAAATAATAAAGGATATTAGTATTGTTATAAGAACGGTTATACTACTTCTAAAATTCCCGCAAATTGGATTAGTACCACAGATTAATTAGAAACTGTCTCAATACAATTTTGCCCAGGGGCTTGCTTGTTGTTTAAACGGAAAAAATTCAACCATTTTGAAAATAACAGCCACTATTGTTCTGAAAAGCTCAGTAATTTGGGCTTATCACTAATAATTCTTTAATTTTCCAAATCAACTACCAAACCCTATTTTTATGTCCGAATCTATTCGCGCTATCAGTAAGATTCTAGTAGCCAACCGGGGAGAAATCGCCATCCGAATTCTACGAGCCGCTTCCGAACTGCGTATTCCTACCGTTGCGCTGTATACTTACGAAGATCGTTATTCATTGCACCGCTACAAAGCCGATGAGGCTTATCAAATAGGCGAAGATGACGAACCGCTAAAGCCCTATTTGGATATCGAGGCTATTATTCTTTTAGCAAAACGGCAGGAGGTAGATGCCATCCATCCCGGTTACGGTTTTTTATCCGAGAACGTTCAGTTTGCACGACGCTGTCGGGAGGAAGGAATTATTTTTATCGGGCCAGAGCCGGAAGTGATGGAAAAACTAGGGGACAAGGTGTCGGCGAAAGAAATTGCTATTGCCGCTCAAGTTCCGGTAATTGAAGATAGTCAGCAGGCGTTAAGCGACGTATCTATCGCTTTAAAAGAAGCCAAGCGAATTGGCTACCCTATTATGGTGAAGGCAGCATCGGGTGGGGGCGGCCGAGGAATGCGAGTGGTACGCGAAGAGAAAGCATTAAAGCAAGCCTACACCGAAGCCAGCAGTGAAGCTCAAAAAGCATTTGGTGATGATACCGTTTTTCTAGAAAAATTTATCGAACAGCCCAAGCACATTGAGGTTCAGATTATGGGTGATAACTTCGGTAACATCGTCCATCTGTTTGAGCGCGATTGCTCGGTACAACGCCGCTTCCAGAAGGTGGTTGAGGTGGCTCCCTCAGCTAATTTATCCCAAGAAACTAAAGACCAACTGTATGAGTACGCGCTAAACATTACGCGGCACGTGAACTACAATAACGTGGGTACAGTGGAATTTTTAGTAGATCGGGAAGAGAATATCTACTTCATCGAGGTAAATCCTCGTATTCAAGTGGAGCACACCATTACCGAGCAAATTACCGGTATTGACATTGTGCGTTCTCAAATTCTGATTGCCCAGGGACGAAAACTATCTGACCCACGTATCTTTATCAAGAAGCAGTCGGATATCCGCTGCAACGGGTTTGCCGTACAGTGCCGGGTGACCACCGAAGATCCCAAGAACAATTTCCGACCCGACTACGGAACCATCATTGCCTACCGCAACGCGGGCGGGTTTGGTATTCGTCTCGATGAAGGTAGCTCTTACCCAGGGGTGAAGATATCTCCCTTCTTCGATTCTATGCTGGTGAAAGTAACGGCTACCGGAAGAACCCTAAAAGGAGCCTCGCAGCGATTGCAGCGAACCTTGCGGGAGTTCCGGATTCGGGGAGTAAAAACTAATATGGGTTTTCTGATTAATGTTATTTCCCATCCTACTTTCTACCGGGGTGAGGCCACGGTTAATTTCATCGGTGACCATCCGGAGCTCTTTGACATCCGGGAGGGGCTCGATCGGGCCACCCGTACCCTGATGTACTTAGCCGATGTGACCGTAAACGGTAACCCAAATATCCGGTTTTCCGATGCAAATAAAACGTTTCGTACGCCGATTCTTCCGAATCAATTGATGCGAGAAGAAACTACTAACGCCCAGATCAACTATCAGTATGTTTCTTATCCAAAAGGAACCAAAGACCATTTGAAAGAGCTGGGGCGAGAGAAGTTTTGCGAATGGTTAAAAAACGAAAAGCCTGTTCAGTTCACTGATACCACATTTCGTGATGCGCATCAGTCGCTGCTGGCTACCCGAATGCGTACCGTAGATATGATGCGCGTAGCCGAAAGCTTTGCTAAGCGTCATCCGCAGGTATTTTCCATGGAAGTGTGGGGCGGAGCTACCTTTGATGTTACCATGCGATTCTTGTACGAAGACCCCTGGGAACGTCTAGCTCAGTTCCGGGAAGCTATTCCTAATATCTTGCTGCAAATGCTGCTGCGCGGTTCCAATGCCGTAGGGTATAAAGCCTACCCGGATAATTTAATTGAGCGATTTATTGAAAAAGCTTGGGAAACTGGGATTGATGTCTTCCGCATCTTCGATTCACTGAACTGGGTAGAAGCTATGAAGGTAAGTATCCGCACCGTGCGGGAGCGAACTGAGGCACTAGCCGAAGCTGCCATTTGCTATACCGGTGATCTGCAAAACCCCGATAATAAGAAATATACGCTACAGTACTACCTCGATATGGCCCGGCAACTGGAAGATGAAGGGGCGCATATTCTAGCTATTAAAGATATGGCGGGTCTCCTCAAACCACTGGCGGCGGCGCAGCTAATCGGCGAACTAAAGAAAGCGGTTGATCTACCTATTCACCTACATACCCACGATACCGCCTCGATACAATCGGCTACTTATTTGAATGCAGTAGAGGCGGGGGTAGATGTGATTGATGTGGCGATTGGGGCCATGTCAGGATTAACTTCCCAGCCCAACTTTAATAGTGTGGTGGCCATGCTGAAGGGGCACGAACGGGAGCAGCAGTTTGATCTGGACTCTCTCAACGAGTACTCCGTTTACTGGGAAGCGGTGCGGGAGTACTACTATCCCTTTGAGTCGGGTTTGAAAGCGGGAACCGCCGAGGTGTACGACACCGAAATTCCCGGGGGGCAGTACTCGAATTTACGTCCTCAGGCAGTAGCTTTAGGACTGGAAGATAAATTTGAGCAAATCAAAAAGAACTACGCGAAAGTCAATCAGTTATTTGGCAATATCGTGAAAGTCACTCCCTCCTCGAAGGTGGTGGGAGATATGGCGCTGTACATGACTTCCAATAATCTGACGATTGGCGACATACTGCTGAGTGACGATAAAGACAACGGTAGTTCAATTTCTTTTCCCGAATCAGTGGTGAGTTTATTCCGAGGTGATTTGGGCCAGCCCTACGGCGGTTTTCCCGAGAAAGTGCAAAAGGTAGTGCTCAAGAACGAAAAGCCCATCAGTGGCCGACCTAACGAGCACTTAACACCAATTAACTTTGATGCCGAATTCACCGAATTCAAAGAGCGATTTGACCAAGACCGCACCGAGCTGGATTTCTTGTCGTACCGCTTGTACCCCAAAGTGTACGAAGATTTCTATAACCATCGCAAAGTTTACGGCGACATGTCGGCCCTGCCCACTCCGGCCTTTTTCTACGGACTGAAGAACGGCGAAGAAGTGCTGGTGAATATCGCCGAAGGCAAGGTCATCGTGATTAAACTACTGTTTATTTCCGATGCCGACGAAAATGGCTACCGCCACGTAACCTTTGAGCTGAACGGCCAATCGCGCCGAGTACGGGTAAAAGATAACAACCTAACGGTAAAAGTTGCCGCTCACCAGAAGATTGATAAGAACAATGAAAATGAAGTAGGAGCTCCTTTGCAAGGCAAGTTAGCTCAAGTGCTAGCCAAAGCCGGGCAGGAAGTAGAGGAAGGCACGCCACTATTCGTCATCGAAGCGATGAAAATGGAAACCACGATCTCCGCCCCCCGCACCGGAAAAGTGCAACAGGTTCATCTGGATGCCGGAGTGATGGTAGAGCAAGATGACTTAGTGGTGGATTTAGAGTAGATTTTTGTATTACAGTTGATTCTTCAAAGATTGATATCATGAAGTTATGTTAAGCAAGAAAGGTTATATTGATCTTCCCTGTCATTCAAACCGCTATTTTGTCTGGAATCACCAGAAAAGGTATATTGAAAATAAACGCTATATGGTTTCTGTCCACCCTTATCTGGTAAGATAAATGCCATATGGCGTTTATATCGATGTTGTATGCAATTCCTTCTATCAAAAACTGAGAAATATTATCTATGAGAATAAATTATACCATAATAGTAATACTCACGCTTCTAATTTATAGTTGTGGGGAGCTTGAGCCAAATTACTACAAAAATCTTTACACTGGCGAAATATACACTACTCTTAAATATGAAAAATTCACACGAGATTTATATCTGAACATATCTGATTCGATTTTAAAAGAAAAAAAATTAACTAATGAAGTAGAGCTAAAAAAAACTAGAGACTCATTAATTAATGAGATTATGCTTACTATACATCTTAAAAAAATTATTCAAAATGGGGATTCAGTAATTAGACCTTTCGAATATGACTTAAGAATTGGTAAAGAGTATTTGATCAGGTCAGATATTTATGTAAAGATAGGATTAGAAATACAAAAGAAAAAGCACGAAAATATTGAAGGTGAAGAAGTTGTAATCGGAGGAAAACAAGACAAGCCTACTCTAATTAATTTATGGTTTATTGGCTGTCGCGGATGTATTGAAGAAATGCCCGCACTAAATCTCTTAAAAACAAACTATGCTGATAAAGCTAATTTCATAGCTGTAACTTTTGACAATAGGGAAGATGTTATCAAATTCTTAGGTAAAAAGAAATTTGACTTTACTCACTTAGCTAATAAAGAAGAATTCATCGATGAAATCAGTACTAAACCATATCCTGAAAATATTTTTATTGATAAAAATGGCTTTATAAAATATATCGAAGGCGGAATTGGAAGTGGTGAAAATCTGCATTTAGTAATTGGACACTTTGAGAACATTTTAGAAGAACTAATAAAGGAAT
>NZ_JBARYM010000173.1:0-9253 GCF_049647865.1 Tunicatimonas sp.
CTCCTACTGGGCGAGCGGCAAAAGTTTTGGCTAAATATAGCAAACGAAAAGCCTATACGATTCATCGACAAATCTATAAGCAAGTACAAAACCCGTATTCGGGAAATATTGAGTTTAAACGACGTAAAAACTACCAAAAGAAGGCTGTCTTTATGGTAGATGAGGCCTCTATGATCAGCCATGAGTCTGAAGGTGGGGACCGAACTATGCTGTTGGATTTACTAGAATACGTTTTTGAGCATCCGGATAACAAACTAATTGTAATTGGAGATCGTGCTCAACTTCCCCCGGTTGGGCACACACTTAGTGTAGCGCTGAACTCAGAGATTCTTCATCATGCTTACGGCCTAACAGTTGCTGCGTTTGAACTAACCCAAGTTGTTCGGCAACAAAAGCGCAAAGGTATACTACACAACGCTACTATACTTCGAAATACGCTTAACTCCGAAGATCCATTACAACAACTTAACACTACAGGTTATTCTGATATTTATCGGATGCAATCCTCGAAAATTAAACAAGGATTGAGTTACGCCTATTTGAAGTATGGTTTGCAACAGACACTATTGATTTGTGCCTCCAATCAAGAAGCTACCCGCTATAATCAGCAAATCCGGCAAGAAATTTTGCACCGACAACAAGAGCTAGAAATAGGTGATTTACTCATGGTAGTACGAAACAATTATCGAGCGCTACCCAAGTCATCAAAGGTAGGATTTCTGGCTAATGGGGAACTGGTAGAAGTAATTGAGGTTCAAGAAGATGAGTACCAATTCGGTTTTCACTTTGTTACTTTAAAACTCAAATTAGTAGACCACCCTCGCCAACCCCCCTTTGAAAGTAAGGTACTAACTAAAACCCTATACAGTAGCTCCCCTACCCTTACTAGCGAAGACAATAAGCAGTTATATGATGCTGTAGCTGAACAGTATGTCGATATTCCTCAGAAATCGAAACAGTTGAAGGCCATTCGTAAAGATCCTTATCTTAACGCTTTACAAGTCAAGTATGCTTACGCCCTTACTTGCCATAAAGCCCAAGGCGGTCAGTGGCCTGTAATATTTGTAGACCCAGGCTATTTAAAGCAAAGACACCGAACCTCAGAAACGCTACGCTGGCTGTACACCGCTTGTACTCGAGCTACGCAAGAACTTTATCTTATTGATTTTCCTCAAGATTATTTTAAGGCAGAAAGTGATGGGTAAACGGTGGAAGGTATAAGCTAATACAGTACTTTAAACCTTTTACCCTCTACCTTGCTAAACCTCGGTGAGTTGCTTAACTAACTTAGGCACTCCAATGCTAGCTGGTTCGGCAATTGCAATAATATTAGGTTGAGACTGATAATCAGGAATGCTAGGATCAATGATGTATATGGGAATACCAGGAGGTACGTCGTACAATAGTCCCGCTGCCGGATATACTTGAAGTGACGTTCCCACTACCATAAAAATATCGGCCTGTGCTGCTTCACGTTGTGCTACTTCCATCATCGGAACCATTTCACCAAACCACACAATATTAGGACGTAACTGGGCACCTTTCTCGCATAAGTCGCCTAGCTTGAGTTCCCAACCATCAATATTGTAAACCAGCGATTCGTCAGAAATACTTCGCGATTCAAATAAACTACCGTGCAAATGAATAATTTGACTGGATCCGGCTCGCTCGTGCAGATTGTCTACATTTTGAGTAATTATTATTACTTCGTAGTGATTCTCTAAATCAACTAAGGCCCGATGACCAGCATTAGGCTCAACCTGCAATGCCGCTTTACGACGTTGGTTATAAAAGTCTAACACTAAGGCTGGGTTCTTCCGCCAGCCTTCCGGGGTTGCTACTTCCATAACATCGTGCCCCTCCCATAAACCATCCGCATCCCGAAAGGTAGGAATACCGCTTTCGGCACTAATTCCTGCCCCTGTTAAAACCACGATCCTTTTTCGCATATTCATTTCAATTTTAACCGGAACGAATATACATTTGGTTCGTAGAAAGACAAAAGTACTTTTTGCCTTATTTCTGAAGGTTAACACTTAAATTACCGATTTTCAGAACGTTTAGCCTTTTATTTGTAGCGATCTCGTAACCAAAGCTCCTCATGTCAACAACCGTCCGCACCAAAAAAAAGAAGCGCAGTCCCATTCTAATTATCGCCATTGTTGTCGGGACAATATTAATCTTATTGCTCATCGCTCGCCAGCTTGAATGGATTGGGGGTGAAAAGGCTATTAAAGTAAGATTTGCTTCCGTAGAGCCGCATACAATTGTAGAACGAGTTAGTGCTTCGGGCACGATCCAACCGGTAACCGAGGTAAAAATCTCCCCGGAAGTGCCAGGTGAGATTATCGAGTTAAACGTGGAAGAAGGCGATTCAGTACGGCAAGATCAATTGCTGTTACGAATCCGTCCCGACAATTTTGAATCAGTACTATCACGCACTCAGGCTAATTTAAACCAACAACGGGCGGCTCAAGCGCAAATGCAAGCCCAAATGGCCAGTAGCCAAGCCCAGCTAGAACGCGCACGATTATCCTACGAACGCAATCAGAAACTCTACGATGATCAAGTGATTTCGGATGCTGACTTTGAGCAGTTCCAGAGTGACTTTCAGGTAGCCGAACAAAGCTACGAATCGGCCCGACAAAACGTAGAGGCGGCGCGCTACGCCGTTCGGTCTTCCCAGGCCTCGGTAGAAGAGGCGCGTGAGAATCTTTCGTTGACCAGTATTTATGCCCCTATGGGCGGTATTGTATCAAAATTAGATGTAGAGCAAGGTGAGCGGGTAGTAGGAACCTCGCAAATGGCCGGAACCGAAATGCTACGTATTGCTGATTTGAGTAAAATGGAAGTTCGGGTAGATGTCAACGAGAACGACATTATCCGAGTATCATTAGGCGACACGGCTTCTATTGAAGTAGATGCTTACAGCTACGATAATTATCGTTTTCAGGGAATGGTTACATCCATTGCTAATACGGCCAATGAAAAACTAACCGATGAAGCTGTCACTGAGTTTGAAGTTCGTATTCGCTTGCTGAATTCGTCTTACCAGGAGCTACTAGAAAACCGCGGACCTTTTCCGTTTCGCCCAGGTATGACCGCCAGCGTAGATATTCTAACTAACCGAAAAGAAGACGTACTATCAGTTCCACTATCGGCAGTAACTACGCGAAACAAAGAACAAGAGGATAAGCAAAACCAGCAGTCTGATCAAGATACTTTTAGTAATGAAGAAACCTTGGATGAGGTTGTTTTCCGAAAGGTTGGTGAAGAGCGGGTAGAGAAAGTAATTGTAAAAACGGGTATCAGCGACTACGAGTTTATTGAAGTTCTCAGTGGACTAGAAACTGGCGATGAGATAGTTTCCGGTCCGTATATTGCCATCTCTAATCAACTACAGGATAGTAGCCGAGTTGAGCTTATCGAAAATGATGGCAGAAATCAACCAAGCGAACAGGATCAGTAGAAAGATAGCATAAAATAGATTTTTTGGTAAATTTGAAGATGGCGGGTTCTATTGTTTAAGTTCTAAGTTAGTGGATAACCACAACCTCATGAATGTAACCTGAACATTAGAACACCTTAATTCTCTAACATACTTTACAACCTAATGCTATGGATTTACGCACCCGCGCCCAGCTATCGGGCATGATGTTTTTAGAATACTTTGTTTGGGGTGCCTGGTACGTAACGCTAGGAACTTATCTGGGAGCTACACTTCAATATGAAGGCACACAAATCGGATTAGCCTACGGTGCTTTTGCTATTGCCGCCATGATCTCCCCATTTTTTGTCGGAATGGTGGCTGATCGATTTTTCCCTACTGAACGCGTTTTAGGCGTGCTTCATTTGGTGGGTGCTGGCATTCTTTACTATCTATCAACAATAGAAGACTTTGCACTATTCTATCCAGTCATCATCGCCTACACTCTTTGCTTTATGCCAACCCTAGCTTTAACCAACTCGCTTTCGTTTCATCACATGGACAATCCGAGTAAAGAGTTTCCGGGAGTACGGGTGCTGGGGACCATCAGCTGGATTATTGCCGGACTAATTGTTGGATATCTGAATATCGAAGATCAAGCAACCCCCGTTCTAATCGCATCAGGAATGTCGGTAGTAATGGGATTGTATAGTTTTACGCTTCCGCATACCCCGCCTAAAAGCAAAGGTGAAAAAGCCAGTTGGCAAGATATTATTGGTTTAGATGCTTTAAAACTAATGAAAGATCGATCTTTCGCTATATTATTTATTGCTTCCTTACTTATCTGTATTCCATTGTCGTTCTACTACAGCTTTGCTAATCTATTTCTTAACAACATTGGAGTAGAAAACGCGGCGGGCAAAATGACAATGGGACAAATGTCTGAAATTATATTTCTGTTGTTGATGCCTTTCTTTTTTAAGCGTTTGGGTTATAAAAAAATGCTAATGATTGGCATGGCCGCTTGGGCACTGCGTTACGTGTTATTTATGTTTGGTGATCCGGGTAACTTGGTTTGGATGCTGTACGGAGGTATTATTCTGCACGGTATCTGTTACGATTTTTTCTTCGTAACCGGACAAATCTACGTTGATGAGCGTGCTCCCAAGAATATAAAGAACGCAGCCCAAGGTCTGATTACTTTTGCTACCTACGGGGTGGGGATGTTCATTGGTAGTTTGCTCTCGGGAGTTATTGCCGAAAATTATACGGTTGACCAAGATACGTATCTTTGGGATAAAATCTGGTTAGTTCCAGCAGTGCTTTCGGTAATTGTTTTAGTATTATTTACCATTTTCTTCCGCGAAAAAAGAACGCTAAAATCAGCCGATAAAATTGAAAATCAAGCAACTAAAGCCATACCGGAATCTAAACCCGCCTAAGAGATGAAAAATAAGAAGTAATAAATAAGTGATCAGAAGTGAAATGAAGAATTTAGCGAGACTTGTAGTCACATCAATACGGCTGAAACAACCAATTTCTATTTCAAAACCCAAAACCCAATCCCTAATACCCAAAAATTAGTTTATCTTTACCGCTTATTTAATACTTAACCTATAATAGAAATTATACTGTGAAAATTGCATCTCTCGTTTTAAACATAGTTTTAGCCATTGCGGTCATTTATTTATACGTTCTTCACTTTAGTCAGAGCGGTGGTGAGACAATTCCAGCCAACTCTACTGCTGCCGCTACTTCAGGTACTATTCCTCAAATTGCCTACGTTAACTCCGATACTCTGTTAGCAAATTATGCGTTTTTCCAGACCAAGCGAGTAGAGCTAGAGAAGAAAGCGGAAGACTTACAGAAAGAATATGAGAACCGAGCCCGAGGTTTACAGAATGAAATTAGCAACTTCCAACAAAATGCTGGTACCATGACAATGAACCAAGCCCGGGCAGTTGAAGAAGATTTGCGTAAAAAGCAACAAAACCTGATGCAGTATCAACAAAACCTAAGCGGTCAGTTGATGGAAGAAGAAGGTAAAGTAAATGATGATCTCTACGAACGAGTTTCAGAATTTTTAGAAGATTACGGCAAAAACGAAGACTTTAAATTGGTGCTTACATACACTAAAAACAGTGGAGTGCTCTATGCCGACGACAGCCTGGATATTACTCAGCAAGTTGTTGAAGGCTTAAATCAGGAATACGGCGGAAACACACCTAACGGAACTACTGCCGATAGTACAGCGGCGGAATAACTGTTTTTATGGAGTTAGCAGATTTTGTTTCGTTTCCTCTATGAACATGCTTCTTACAATGAATTAGGAAAGTATATTGATGTTGAGTATCCATTCAAATTGCTAATTTCTCTGATATTCTATAAGAGGTTTAGGTTAAACAAAGCCATATAGTGTTTATTCACCTTTATTCTGTAGGATAGGATAAACATAACGTTGCGTATAATTTTTGCTGTGCTACTACAATAGTGACTTTCTTTGTAAAGTCCAAAGATGGTAATCAAGATAGATATACTATTAGCTTCTGTACTGTTACTGTTCTTTAATCAACCAGTATTAGCTTTCGCCCTATTCTTTGTGCAAATAGTATGTAAGTTTTTGAGTCCGATAACTGCGAAAACCCTTAAAAGCCGATTGTAATTAGCAACTTATTGATAGCTGCCTTTCATTTTATCACTGTATGTACCATAGTGAAATTAGGCGCATTAGTGTTAGACAAATAATTTTTAAATCAATAAATAAACACCTGCACATTAAGGTCTAATAATAGCGGTTTGAGTTCGCATTTAGACCATTTTATGTTTAATTCAGCATAATACTTTCCAAAAAGTAGTTGAATTTTAATTCGCCATTACTTATATATTAACATTAGTAACTTAATGAAAAAGCCTACCAAAGTAACGGAGCTTATACCAGTCTTAAATATCTGCGAGTTAGGTTTATCTTTTTAGAAAAGCACTTTAAAAATATCGTTGAAGATAGCAAAGGTCATTAAACTAAGTAGTAATACCATACCTACCTTCTGAGCACCTTCTAGGAATTTATCGGAAGGTTTACGCCCAGAAATTATTTCGTAGCTTAAGAATGCTACGTGACCACCATCGAGAGCCGGAATGGGTAGGAAATTCATGAAGGCTAGTACCATTGATAGTAAACCCGTAATTCGCCAGAAGCGTACCCAATCCCACTCGCCACCAAAAATCTGAGCAATACCAATGGGACCACTCAATGATTTAGAGGCAGAAACCTCACCCTTAAAGATTTTACCGATTGCCCGAATGTTTACCCAAATAATCTTGAAAGCATCCGTGGTGCCCTGAGGAATAGCTTCAGCGAGGGTGTATTCGGTACGCCCCAATGTTATCTGTGGCTTTTGATAAAATCCTATAGTACCGTTTTCAGTTACATCTACCTGAAGTGTAAAAGATTTATCTACTTGATTTTCAATTGTACTATCATCCGAGCGCCGCACTTCAATCATCACCGTTTTATTCTTTTTCTCTGCCAGCACATCGCGTAGTTCATGAAAAAACGCTATTGGTTTGCTATCAACGGAAAGAATCTTATCACCCATTTTTAAGCCTGCCTTTTCAGCATTGCTTCCTTCCATCAATTCACCTACTTCAAATGGCATTCGCACCTGCATAAAGTTTCGGGCGGCTTCTTTATCAGAGAATTTGTCTAAGAAACCAGTCGGTATTAGCACATCCAGGGTTTGACCATTACGATCTACGGTGTAATAAGCATCGTTAGCTAACAACACATTGGCATCCGTTAAATCACTAAATTTATCGTACTCTTTACCATTTACTTTCAGGATTTTATCTCCAGTTTGCAAGCCAATCTCCTGCCCCAAATCGTAGGCGACGATACCGTTTTTTAACACCTCATCGCGGGGAATATAAGTGTCACCGTATTGATAAGTAAGGAAAATGAAGATGATAATTCCGGTAATTACATTAACAATTATCCCCCCCATCATAACGATCAAACGCTGCCAGGCGGGTTTGGCGCGAAATTCCCAAGGTTGAGGTTCTTCGCTCAAGCTCTTGGTATCTAATGATTCATCAATCATTCCAGTAATCTTCACAAAACCTCCCAAAGGAATAGCTCCTAAGTTATATTCAGTTTCACCGTAACGAAAGCCGAAAATCTTAGGCGGAAACCCAATGTAATACTGCTCTACCCGCATCCCGAACATCTTAGCAGTTAGTAAGTGACCTAACTCGTGCAGTCCCACTAAAATCGATAAACCAAGCAGCAACTGGGCTGCCATTATTAAACCTTCCATTAACTATTCAATTAATTCTAGTGCTTTAATTCTTGTCTCTTCGTCCGTCTTAACGTAGTCTTCGTAAGTAGGATGAGAAATAAAGGGCATTCTCGCTAGGCATTCTTCCACCACATCAGACATGTTTAGGAAACCAAGTTTGTCGCGCAAAAATTCAGAAACCGCAATTTCATTCGCCGCATTTAGTACGCAAGGCATATTTCCGCCCCGCTGCATGGCATCATAAGATAATGCTAAGTTTCGAAATGCAGTAGTATCCGGTTGCTCAAACGTAAGTTCAGGATAGTCCAGAAAGTTAAAACGAGGAAAATCCGATGGCAAACGTTCGGGATAATTTAAGGCAAACTGAATGGGTATTCGCATATCGGGTAAGCCCAATTGCGCCTTCATGGAGCCATCCTGAAACTGCACGAGTGAATGAATGATGGACTGCGGATGGACTATCACCTCAATCTGATCCGGTTGCAAACCAAATAACCACTTAGCTTCCATTACCTCCAGCCCCTTATTCATTAGTGAGGCGGAGTCAATGGTAACTTTCGCCCCCATGTCCCAATTGGGGTGTTTTAGTGCCTGAGCTTTAGTGACCTTGGCTAGTTCTTCCCGTGTTTTTCCGCGGAAGGGTCCTCCCGAAGCGGTTAAGATAATTTTCTCAATCGGATTATGAAACTCTCCAACCAGACATTGAAAGATAGCCGAGTGCTCAGAATCTACCGGATACAGATTCACCCCGTTTTTCTGCGCTAGCTTAGTGATAATCTCACCCGCTACCACCAGCGTCTCTTTATTGGCCAACGCAATATGTTTGTTTGCTTCAATGGCCTTGATGGTGGGCAGCAGTCCAGCATAGCCTACCGTAGCGGTAAGCACCAGTTCAATACTTTCAATTTCAACCACCGAAGCTAAAGATTTTGCTCCCGCGTACACTTTAATATCGTGCGGATCAAGTGCTTGCTGTACTTTATCGTACTGCGCTTCGTCCACAATAACTACCGCGTTGGGTTTGAACTTTAGACTCTGCTGAATTAGCAGATCAGCATTGCGGTGAGCAGTAAGCACCTCTACCGCAAACCGATCGGGATGCTGCTCAATAACTTCTAAAGCTTGCGTGCCGATGGAGCCGGTTGAGCCAAGTATGGCGATGTGTCTTTTTTCGGGATGTTGTTCCATAAATTCCGTCGCTACTAGCTAACGAAGAGTTGTAATCCATCGGCTAATATACGATCATTTGATAAACGAGGCACTTTGTTTTGCCCTCCTAACCTACCCTGGCTTTTCATATACTGCCGAAAACCGTCTTTTAGTAAAGGCCTAATTTCTAACGGACGGAGGATACTACCGGATATTAGATCATCATAATAAGGGTTTAGCTGCTGCAATTGTTGGTCAATAACATAGGAAAAAGCAGATAGATCATTAGGCGTTTGGGCAAACTCTACGAACCATTCGTGCATTGGTAAGCCTTCGGTAGGATTTACCTGCGGGGCTACCGTAAATTCAACTACCTCTACTT
>NZ_JBARYM010000174.1:0-6489 GCF_049647865.1 Tunicatimonas sp.
CGCTAAAGGTGAATGGTCAGATTTTTATTGATGCTACCTACGAAGGCGATCTGGCAGCTCAAGCCGGTGCCGAATACTGGGTAGGTCGGGAATCCCGGGATGCCTACGGTGAATTTCTGGCCGGAAAGATATTTTATCAATACGGAAGAATTCTTCCCGGTAGCAACGGAACCGCCGATGATAAGATTCAGGCGTATAACTTCCGGCCAATCATGACGGACGACCCGCAGAATCGGGTACCAGTTCCTAAACCCCCCGGTTATAACCGTGACGATTACATAGGCATTGCGGAAGTGCTTAAGCAGAAGAAAGTGTCGCAGGTATTTGTTGAAAAATCGCGCGATGGGCTGTTTCGCACTCAGATGCTACCCAATCGGAAGGCCGATGTAAATGATATCAAAAATGCCCCCGTTCGCATGGCCCTGCTGGGCGAAAACTACGCGTACCCCGAAGGTGATGCATCTACGCGCCAACAGATTATAGATCGGCACCGGAATCATCTGCTGGGTATGCTCTACTTCGTCCAGAATGATTCGGCGATGCCCGAACCGTTTCTGAATGAAGCCCGGCAGTGGGGATTGGCTAAAGATGAATTTGTAAACACCGAACACTTTCCTGTTCGACTCTATATTCGTGAAGCCCGCCGGATTAAAGGGAAGTACGTATTCACGCAAAACGATGTGAATACCATTGACAATTCACTAATTACGATACCCAAAGAAGATGCCATTGCCATTGGTGATTATGCGCTTAACTGCCATGGGGTAGCTCCGGCAACGTTACATCCTTCCGTCGCCGACGGTGACTTTAACTATATTCCCGCACCCTTCCAAATCCCGCTAGGAGTAATTATTCCGGTAGGCTTCACCAATCTTCTGGTTTCGGTTGCCGTATCGGCCAGTCACGTAGGATTCAGTGGCCTTCGGTTAGAGCCTACCTGGACCGCGTTAGGGCAAGCGGCCGGTATTGCCGCGCACGTAGCGCTTCAGCATAGTATGAGTGTGCCTGATGTACCCGTACGTTCCGTGCAAAAGCTACTGCACCAAAATAAAGCGAAAACTGCTTATATCTCCGATGTAACTCCCAATTCAGAGTACTTTGAAGCCGCGCAGTGGCTGGGCTTGCAGGGATACTTGCACGATATCTATCTACGCGATACGTTAGCCATGCGAGATACCACCACGTACCGCAGTCTCCGAGGCACTCAGTACGCCGCTGCGTATCCCTTTCACGAGCTACATCCGGAACAACCGGCCGACATTGTATTGTTGAACACCTGGATAAAACGTCTTAATCATCCTCAAATCAAGGAAAAGATCACGAACTACTACCGCGAAGAGAAGCCTATCATTGGCGAACTGCTACTTTATATTTATCGGGCTTTAACGAGCGATCTGTAGAAAACGTACGATTATCTTGTTCATTCAGATGAGAAGTTTACTAGCATTCTAGCGAAAGAAATTTCTGTTATATTTAGCTGATTAAAATCTAACTACCATCTATGTCAGCTAAAGCTTCAGTACTGTGGATTTCTTGTCTGATAGTAGCCGTATGTTCCTGTAAACAAACAACGGAAGAAAATTCAGCTAGCACTAACATTCAACCCAATATCATCTTCATCTTCGCGGACGATTTGGGTTACAACGACCTGTCTTGTTACGGGCAAACGCACTTCTCTACTCCTAACATTGATGCGTTAGCTGAGCAGGGCATTCGTTTTACCAGTTTCTATACGGCTAGTCCAGTATGTGCCCCATCGCGTTGTGGATTGATGACCGGGCGCGATATGGGACACGCCCTTATCCGAGGAAATAAGCAGGTACCCAACCGGGGTGGACAGTTACCGTTGCCTGATTCAGCCATTACCGTAGCCGAAAAACTACAAGAGGCCGGATACGCCACGGGCATGATTGGTAAGTGGGGACTAGGCAACGCGGTGAATTCGGGTAACCCTATGAAGCAGGGCTTTGGCTATTATTACGGCTACCTCGATCAAATCTTAGCGCATAACGCTTTCCCAGAATTTGTGCTGGAGAATAATGATACGGTCTACCTAAATAATGAAGTGACTTATCTGTCGGACACGCTCTGGCACGAAGGCTTAGGCAGTCGCAGCACTAAAAAGGTGGATTACGTGCAGGACTTATTCACTGAGAAAGCTGTTTCATTTATCGCGCAGCATCAAAATAGCCCGTTCTTTCTGTATCTGCCGGTAATCATCCCACATTCTAACGGCGAAGCACTTCCTAATGAGTTGAACGAAGCACCTTCCCTGGATAAATTTGCCGATAAACCCTGGGGCCAGGAGCAGAAAGCCTACGCTGCCATGATTGATAAGCTAGATCAAGCAGTAGGCACTATCGTGAATTTAGTAGATAGTCTGGGACTAGGTAAAAACACCTTAATTGTCTGCACCAGTGACAACGGTCCGGAGAATTATGATCCCATACTGATGTTTAACTCTAATGGTCCTTGGCGCGGGTTCAAACGAGATTTGTACGAAGGCGGTATCCGGATGCCGCTGGTGGCTCGCTGGACCGGAACGACCGATGCCGGACGCAAATCCGACCACCCTTCCGCCCTCTGGGATTTTATGCCTACGTTCTGCGAAATGGCTGGAGTAGATGCCCCGCCAAACAATGGCATATCACTGCTACCGGAACTGCAAGATGAATATCAACCGAAGCACGATTATCTGTACTGGGAATTTCCCATACCGTATTTCTGGCAAGCCCTACGAATGGATCAGTGGAAAGCTATTAAGAAGCCGGATGAAACCGAATCTTATCAAGTAGAACTATACGACTTACAAGCCGACCCCGGCGAAGAAGCCAACGTAGCCTCCGAACACCCGGCTGTTGCCGCTCAGATGGATTCTGTCATGATGAACCACCGCATCGCTAACCAAAACTTTCCGTCTCCCTTTGATCAACCCTAAGCAAATTATCCAAGAAAGCTGAAATACCGTGCCGATTGAGAAGTACTGGAAAAGTGTAATAGTGCGATGGTGTTAGCGTGTTAAAGTCCTCACGTAACTTCGATTACCATAACATCATTTCATGAAAGCCCGAACACCATTTACTAAAAACCTGTAAATTGAAACTTCAAACATAGAGTCAATGAACCAACCAACTACTTACAATCAAACCTATCTATGGCTTATCAGTCTTACCGCAGCACTGGGCGGCTTTCTATTTGGCTACGATTGGGTTGTAGTGGGAGGAGCGAAGCCTTACTACGAACCATTCTTTCAGTTAAATACTCCTGCGTTGCAAGGATGGGGCACAAGTTCGGCATTAGTGGGTTGTATGGTAGGTGCGTTGGCTTGCGTAGCCCTTAGTGATCGTTACGGACGTAAACGGCTGCTTATATTTTCCGGAGCACTATTTACCCTATCGGCCCTAGGTACGGCTTTAGCTTCGGACTTTACTTGGTTCAATACTTACCGAATTATTGGAGGAATAGCGATGGGTATCGCCTTAAATCTATCACCCATGTATATCGCTGAGGTTTCTCCACCCGAGAAAAGAGGAATGTTCGTAACGATTAATCAATTGCTGGTGATGATTGGGGTGCTACTGGCGCAGATTGTGAACTGGCGTATTTCGCTGTTAGATACGGCTTTGCCGGTGGATGCTACTGCCGAAGTGATTGCCCAGAGTTGGAGCGGACAAACCGGTTGGCGATGGATGTTCGGGGTGGAGGCTATTCCCGCCTTCGCTTTTTTTGCCCTCATGTTTTTAGTGCCGGAAAGTGTTCGCTGGCTGGTGAAAAACGGACGATCTGAAGAAGGCAAGCAGGTGCTCCAAAAAATCGGTGGCGATGTGTATGCGCAAAAGCAAATTAACGAAGTGAAATTAACGCTATCCCAGGAAGATGTCGCTCAAGTAAACTTTAAAGAACTGCTCAATAATCGAATTTTAAAATTGGTAGGCTTAGGGGTATTTCTGTCGTTTTTGCAGCAATGGAGTGGTCTGAACGTAATTATCTACTATGCGGCCGATATATTTCAGGCGGCGGGCTACAACCTTCAGCAGATGATGCTCAATATTGTAGTGATTGGTACAGTGATGGTGCTAGCAGTAATTATTACGATGCTAACGGTAGATAAGTTAGGGCGAAAAACACTACTGCTGTTCGGTACTTCTTCTATGGCCGTAGTTTATGCGCTCATCGGCTACTGCTTCTACGCTGATTACCAAGGATCGGTAATTGTGCTACTGGTATTGGCCAATGTGTTATTCTATTCAATCACCCTTGCCCCTTTACTATGGGTAGTGCTATCTGAAATATTTCCTAATCGTATTCGGGGAGCAGCCATGTCTATCGCGGCTTTTGCTCATTGGGTAGGTAACTTCACGCTAACCTTTAGTTTCCCTACAATTAAAGAGAGCCTGGGGTGGGCCAATAATTTCTGGCTTTATGGATTGATATGTGCAGCCGGATTTATCGTTCTTTACTTTATCTTACCCGAAACTAAAGGAAAAACCCTAGAAGAAATTGAACGCGAACTGGTGGGCGACACGCACGAAACTCCCGCCATGGCCGGAAAAACATAACGATAGTAGCGGTTTTCGATAGCATCAATTATCTTTAGCTTCTAATATCTACACTTCCTATACCCTTGTCAATGATTAATAAAATACAGAATGCCCAGCTAGAATCTTTCATATTTACTCTTGTAATAGGACTTCTCGTCTTCGGTCCTGTACGGGCTCAAGAAGATAAGGAGAACCGTCCGAACGTATTGTTTATTGCTAGCGACGATCTTAACGATTGGGTAGGAGTGCTGAAGGGGCATCCCCAAGTGAAAACTCCCAATATTGACCGTTTGGCCGCGCGAGGCATGCTCTTCACGAATGCTCATACGCAAGCCCCGTTGTGCAACCCATCGCGAGTAAGTATCATAACGGGGCTGCGTCCTTCTACCACGGGTATTTACGGACTAGCCCCTCGCCATCGGCAGATAGAAAAAACGAAAGATGCAGTAACTTTACCTCAGCACTTCGCCGCGAACGGCTACCGCACTTTGTCAGGCGGTAAAGTGCTACACGCCGGTATTACCTCAAAAGAACGCGAAGTTGAGTTTCAGGAATGGGGACCTGACGGAGGGCACGCCCCCAAACCAGAAGAAAAGCTAGTCAAAGAACCACTGGATATGGTGAATCATCCATTGGTAGATTGGGGTGTATATCCGGTAGAAGATGAGGCAGCAATGGATGATTATCAAGTGGCAAGCTGGGCAGTAGAACAATTAGCTCGAGAGGATATTCGCGAAAAACCGTTCTTTCTGGCGGTCGGATTCAATAAACCGCATGTGCCGCTGTATACTACCCAGAAGTGGTTCGATCTTTACCCAGAAGAAGATATTATACTTCCCCCTGCCCCGCAAGGTGATCGGGATGATGTGCCCGATTTCGCTTGGTACTTACACTGGTTTTTACCGGAGCCTCGGCTGTCGTGGGTGATAGAAAACAACCAGTGGCGAGCCAAAGTACGAGCTTACCTAGCAACCATTAGTTTTATGGATGCCCAGGTGGGGCGCGTGTTGGATGCACTGGAAGCCCGGGGGTTAGACAAAAACACTATCGTTGTGTTTTGGTCAGATCACGGGTATCATTTGGGGGAAAAGGACATCACGGGTAAAAATACGTTATGGGAACGCTCAACTCGGGTTCCATTGATATTTGCCGGGCCAGGAGTATCGGTGGGTGCCCAATCCTCTCAACCTGCCGAGTTACTGGATATGTATCCTACTTTGGTAGAACTGGCTGGTTTACCCGCTAAATCAGGACTGGAAGGTATATCGCTGGTGCCACAGTTAAAAAAAGCCGATACTCCTCGGAAACGTCCCGCTATCACTACCCACAACCCCGGTAACCATACAATACGCTCGGAGCGGTGGCGGTATATCCGCTACGCCGACGGTAGCGAAGAGCTGTACGATCACTTACGCGATCCGGGTGAGTGGGCCAATTTAGCTAAGATTCCCGAATACGCAGAAGTGATTACTGAACTCGCTTCCTGGATACCTGCTGAAGATGCCCCGCTCGCCCCTGGGAGCCGAGCTCGTATCCTAGTTGAAGAAAACGGCGACTGGCTATGGGAAGGTGAACCCATTAAGTTTGGTGAGCTAATTCGTTAAATATAGTTGTATAGGCTAATCCTATATGATGTAGAAATCTAACTGGTTTGCAGGCTATATTTGTAAGTGGTATCTTCAAGACTACCTGACCACGGCGGATTGGTAATGCTATTACCTAGCAAGCAGTAAGAGAAAGAAAACATAAAATGGAAGCAAACGCATTTTCTTGGATTCCCGAATTCTTGGGCCGTCTGCACCCACTGCTGGTTCACTTCCCTGTAGCATTACTGGTGGTGGGTCTTTTTATGGAGTTACTCACTTTGGACGGGAATAAACCTGGTTTGCGGGAAGGTATCCGATGGATTATCTACTTAGGGGCAGCGAGTGCAGTAGCTTCCGCCATT
>NZ_JBARYM010000175.1:0-21765 GCF_049647865.1 Tunicatimonas sp.
ATGATGTATTTCATAACTTAAGGCATAAAAAAAACAGAAGCCACCTGGTTTTTCACTAGTGGGTAACTTCTGATTTTACTGTTTACTTTTTAATTTTACTGTACTTGTAGTTCAGCGTTTCCAAAGGGTATTCCAACGGATTCGCACCACAGAATTATGTGGGAAAATTTACTATCTGGAGCACTCGCTAATTTGAAGAAATCTTCACCATTCATGCCAACTGCACCTATTAACTGCAAATCAGGATTTCCTGCTCCAGCGTTTCTTTGCAGTGCTTCTGATGTAGAAAGATAAATAGTTACCGTTCCGGTAGCGAGGTCGGTCATAAAATCGTTACCAAACCGCAGGAAGACTTCACCATCTTGATCGGTACCGATTTGGGCCATTCCGGCGGTTGGCTTGCCACTTTCAGCAACGAATGTACCTTGGCGCTGAACGGTTAAGTTGCCACTGGGTACGGCAGAATCAATTGTGATTGTTTCAGCATCATCTTCGCAGCTAACTAAGGCTAACGTTACAACAATCATTAGGGCCGATAAAAATACGTTCTTCAATAACATAATAAAATAGTTTAAAGGGTTACAAAAAGATTTTTAAGAATGATTTGAAGGTATTTACGCCAGTGGCTAGTGGGGGTTAGGGAAAAATCATAACAAGTTTATCACAAGAAGATAGCTTAATTCTAACATCGTTTTTAACGGCAAGATTTAGAGATGAGCTAATTGATAATTGGAAATAGCATTACCTAATATAACTACTTCAAAAATATTTAAAATCAAGTTGACGCAAAGTCCAGATTGCCACGCAATCCTTTTAAGAAGTGTGATATATGCGAGTTCATTTGTTGATAAGGGAAACTTTCATTCAAAAAAATAGTAACAATAAAAGGTCAATTATTAATAAATAACTACTTTTATGAAAAAACCAGGTAGCTTGGTGGGATCATGATTATTTTGTAAGATTGTGAAATTAAGTAGTCGCCAGTAGATAAATTACGTATAAGACTTAGAGTATAAACTTTTTAATCTCAATTTGATATGGACATCTCAAGTATTTTTGCAAAGAAAAAGAAGAAAGCACCCACCTTTTCATTGGATGCTTTTAAGGATATTAGTTTAGTGACTAGTGCGATTTTAGCTTTAAATAAGGCAATTAAAACCAGACTTAGTGAGCAGCGTTATGATTTGTTTAAATCACAACGTGAAGAAAAAAAGCAGCAGCGATCATTACTGCTTATAACCGGCTTGTTGGGCGGGCTTATTGCCGGGGCGATTACTGCGCTATTGGTAGCTCCTGAATCCGGTAATCAGTTTCGTGGTCGCATTTCAGGTATGTTTAGCAACGGGCATAATGAAGATGCTGCTATTAATCTAGCTTCTCAAAAGGCTGAAGAATTGGCCGAGACTGCTAAAGAGAAAGCAGAACGGGCCGAACGAAACATTAGCGATAATTAGCCGAACCAGCAATTCCTGCTTTCCGCATTTCATCGCGAAGAGCAGGTAAGTTGGGCTTATGATGATAAAATTGAATGACTAATGCCTCAGCCTCGTCACGGTGACCTGGGATTTGATGCATAAGCTGTAGCCATCGCGCAATCATTCGGTATATTGAGCGGCCACGTAGTTCAATGGCTTTCCAGCACTTTTTTTCTAACATGACAAAACAGCGCGCCGGATACACTGAGAGAATAGGTTCAACTAGTTTTTCAAATCCATAATCTATTCCAGTACGGCTTTGCACATGCCGAAGAATGTCTTCATATCGCTCTTCCAAAGTTAGTAATTGAACGTAATAAACATCGTTTGCTTTAACTGATTGAATAAGCTTATCTTTTTCACTTTCTCTAAGGTAAGCTTGTACCGATTGGTAATATTCAATCTGTTCGCTGTGCTCCACTAAATAAGAATAAACTTTTTTGTAAAAGTCAGTACTCAGTTCAGGATTTAGCTTGATAGCCAGATAATTAGCTATTTGATCAGGAAACTGTTGAAAAGCCCGACGAGCAGTCTGTAAAAAATCTTCGGTCTTACCCAACTGGGTATATTTCTCCAGTAGTGGTTGAGCCAAGGTGTTATCAAAATCTAGAAACTCCAGAGCAGTTTTAATCCAAAGCTTATCATCTTGAAGCTGTTCAGCAATTCGTAGCACTACGTGTACAGTATCTACATCCAATAAGTCTTCTTCTCGTAACCGCTGTAAAAGAAAGCGAGCTATCGATGGATCAGTGACTACTGCCAGTAAAAAGGCTTCAAAATCTTTGAGGTAGTAAATTCCTTCGGCCCCTTCTAAAGAAGAGGCCGGTTTTGCTTCGTAGTACTGATAGCGAGAAAATAGCAAATCTACGGCAGTTTCCATCTCAAGTTCTGCTTTAACCGTCCTTGTTAAGGTTTGAAATAAGGTAGTTAGCTGTTCATTCAGCACTTCTTTAATTTGTAATGGATAATCTTCCACCATGTCTAACGGATCACTACTAGGTGAAGTAATCAAAAAAACACTCTCGTAAATACCTAAAACGATACTAAGTCCACGAGCCAATTCTCCCTGTTGAAAGTAGTACTTCGCCTGCTTAATATGGGAAGCTAATCCTTCGCGAATAATTTTCTCAGCCCCCTTTTCTGCGTCGCTCCATTCATCGTAGTAGCCGCCGTTTTCGTAGTAGTTTGATGAAAATAAATCCTCTTCATCAAAGGTTAATGACTCCAGTAAAACGGAGACTTCTTCTTTTACTCTCTCGATTTGAAGCACTTGATCATCAAATAGTGACTCTACCGGACGTTGCTTTTGAGCGGCAACATATTTGACGAATTGCGTTTTTAGCGGGATATTTTGTGAAAGAAGCTGCTGAAGAAAACTGAGCTTGGTAATATCTTCGGTACGATCAAACAGTGCTGAGAAGTTCTTCAACGATACTGACTCACTTCCTAATTCGACCGTATTTTCGTACTCATCGGATTCGTCTTTAAATTTGCCATCAAGAATTGCCAACCCTACAGCCACAATGTGCTTACAGATACCGCCCCAATCGTACGGGCAGCTACAGTGAGTGTATGTATCAGCCGGGGACCCGCTTATCTCAACCTGATACGGATATGTTCCCCGCACCTTTGCAGTGAACTGTTGACCATCAAACACCAAATTTTCTACTGAATCGTAATGATAGTAGTCTTCCCCTCGGGCAAAACTTTCAGGCGAAGCCATGCCTTCCAGTGAATGATGGGTGATAGGTAGTTGCATATTATTGAAATATAGTGCTATAGAAACTGTAACGGCTACCCGTTGGCTATCGTTAAAAATTGAAGCGATTAGTTAGCTCAGGAACAAGTTTTTTCGGCTAAGACGGTGAATCAATACCGAAAATGAAAAATTTTCGTTATCAATCATCTAAATACTAACTACCTAAAACGTTAAAGCAGCATCAACTTTAAGATTTATGTTAATAAAAAAGATACCACTTACGCTTACCCTGCTATCTTGGATGTCTCTCACGATCTTTGCTCAATCCCAACAAGAGTCAATAGTAAAGAAAATTGAAGTAACCGGCAGTGCCGAAGAAGAAATTGTACCCGATGAAATCTACTTCGCTATTACACTGAAAGAATATTTGGGGGATAATAAGAAGAAAGTGATTATAGATAAGCTAGAGCGAGAGCTTTACAACGCTGCGCGGAAAGTTGGTATAGCCGAAAAGGATTTACGAATTGAGGATATTCAGAGCTATAATTACAATTGGTACCCTAGTAAGCGCCCGGAACGAGAAGAGTTTCTGGCCAGTAAAAAATATACAATCAAACTTGAGAAACTGGACGAGATCAATAAACTATTTTCTTACCTGGATGCTAAGGGAATTCAAAGCACCAATATTGACCGTTACGATCACTCTCGCCGGAAAGAATACGAGCGTGACCTGAAAATTAAGGCCCTTCAAAATGCTAAAGAAAAGGCTGAGTATCTTTTAAATGGTATTGATGAAAGGATAGGTGGGGTTCTTCAGGTAACGGAAATTAATAGTGGAAACCAACCGTCGGCTCGCTACCGCGAAATGTCGTACGCGCGAATGGAAATGGATCAAGTAGAATCTGAGCAGGCTCTATCTATTGATTTTCAAGAAATTATACTGCGTTATGAAGTACGGGTAGTATTTGAAATAAGGTAAATTAAATACTAGCGTAGAACCTTTGAATACTTTATTAAGAGATTTATCCACCATTACAACCATTTCAGTCCTTTTGCCAGCAGTACACGAACTAACATAACTTTGTTTGTATGTTTAATCTCACAATAGGGTAGCAGATTGAAATGGTGGTTGCCCATTAGAGGAGTAACGTTATAATTGCTATAAAATTGCTGATCAACTATGTCCCGGTTGTTAGTGATGATACTAGATTGAAGAAGAGGGTAGATAATCAAAATGCGAAGTATAGATTAGCACAAAGATAGATATCTCCGTCATCGAGGAGTCGCGGCCGACCAACCCTGTTCCAATGCTTGGTTCAGTGAATCACGTACGGTCAGGTAGTCAGGTTGGTTAACGACATTTTGGTTTTCTTGAGGATCGTGCCGATGATCATACAACTCGTATTCAGTATCTTTACCTTCAGTGGTCCAAGCTGTCAGACGGTAGCGATCAGTGCGCATAGAGTTACCCATGCGGCCGCCCCGGGGATAGGAGCTGAACGCCGCAGTCTTCCAATCTTGATCAGGGTCATTCAGTAGGGGTACCAAACTGCTTCCTTCTAGCAATTCATCGCTCGTCAGACCCGCTAGCTCAGCCAAGGTCGGATAAATATCTACCAATTCAGTGAGAGCCATGGTAGTTTGACCCTGGGCAGTTTGGCCCGGAGCAGATATAATCAGGGGAACGCGGGTAGCCATCTCGAAATTGGTATGCTTTTTCGCCCACATCCCGTGCTCACCAATCTGATACCCGTGATCTCCCATCAGTACTACAATCGTATTTTCTCGCAGGTTTAGCCGATCTAGCTCCTTTAGAATTAGGCCCACTTGAGCGTCTACATAACTAATAGCGGCTAAATAGCCGTGTAATAGTTTTTGCTTGAGCGAATCAGAAAAAGGAGCAGTGTCTGGAATATCAATGTAGGAACGCAGTTCTTTGTTGTCAGCCACAGCATAAGACGGAGCTCCTTCGGGAAGGTATTGATTTTCAGGCAGTCGCAATTGCTTACGATCATACTGATCCCAGTATTTTTTTGGCGCGGTGAAGGGCAAATGCGGATGATAAAACCCAACAGCCAAAAAAAATGGTTCGTCTTGTGATGATTGCAAGTAGCGAATGGCCTGTTGAGCCACTTGTCCGTCGTTAAGCATACTGTCAGCTACCGTGGGGGCTTCGTAGGCTAAGGAGCGGGGAATATTACCGTAGCCTAATGGTCCCTGTTCTAAGCAAGCCTGCTTACTCGCTCGGAGGATACTATCGCCGTAGGGACCATAACTTGACCGGGTTGGTAACCACAGCGGGCGAGTCCAGGACACGGTGTCGTTGAGGCTTCCGAAGCCATTAGGATCGAACCCCACTAAATGAAACACCTTAAACAGTCCGAGCGATTCGTAACCATTGTTCTTAAATAATTGTGGTAATGTAACAACATCAGGTAAGGCATCTCTCACCGAGGTTTCAATATCGTAAACCCCCGTTGTTGCCGGACGACGACCCGTTAAGAAGGAGGATCGGGATGGTGCGCAAAGTGCTTGCTGGCAGTAGGCCCGATTAAATAACAATCCCTGAGAGGCCAAATGATCAATGTGCGGCGATTGGACAATGGGATCGCCGTAGCAGCCTAGCTGAGGACGAAGATCATCGATGGTAATGAAGAGAACATTAAGTGGCGGAGATTCATCTGATTGATTGATCGGCTGACAGCCTATTGCGAAACAAAAGACGATGAGTGCCAGAAACCAGAAATTAATTATTGGTTTTTCCATGCAAAAGATACGTTTAATTTATAAAAATAAGTGTAATTATAATTGATCCACACTATCATTCTCAGTGCTGGGCATAATACATAGAGTCTACTACAAGTCTGATACTAATTTAGCAAGGGTGGTAATACACCAATTACGATATTGAATTTTTTCAGCGAAGTTTTAATTATTGTGCACTGTTGAAATTTCTTAGTGGCTTTGCTAAACGTCGCATTTCAGCATTGCTCAAAGCTCGGTCAAAAACTGCTAGTCCACCTATTTGCCCAATGAAGTAATTACCCATGCCAGAGGCAAGCTGCACTGCTCCGACAGTGAAATCTGACCCATTATTCCCTATTCCGTCTGGATACGTGTAGGGATTCTTCGTTTGGGTTAACCCACTTGGGTAATCAGGAAAACCTGAGGTATGATCAATTAACTCTGAAGGACGACTTTTAAACGCTCCATTCAGATACGAGCGAATGAACTCTCCATCGTAGGTAAAGGCGATACAACACCATTCATCCACAGGAACTTTCTGCTGGCTAGCAGAATAATCAATGGAATAAGGAAATGGAGGTGTTGGCCCTCCAGATAGCGAGATGTGTCCGCAAACTTGATCCTCACCATTGTAGTAAGGTAGAGATACAAATAATCCATACTGACGTTTTCCGCCATCTTGGTATTCATTCCACATACCTCCAACAAACCCAGTTTGCTCACCACTCCATTTTACCCAAGCCACAACGGTTATACCCTGATCTTCACCATGAATATTCAGTCTTCCAATTTCTTTATGAGGAAGCGAAAGAAAAGCTTTTCCTTCAAATAAGGCTGAATAACCGGATAGTGGACCTTCAGAGAGTCGAGGCAACGTTCCGTGTGTTTCTCGTAGTTGAAATTCATTCGTACCGTTTGCCTTCCGGTTCTGCCCAGATGGCTCTTTAAAATCCCATAAGGCTACCAAGCCATTCACTGATAACAATGTAGTCGAGAGTGGGGTGGTATTGGTTTTGCTACGCGGCGGCACGCTTAAGCAAGAAACGCATAGTAATGTTATCTTAATCAAAACAACACTTTTATTGCGAGAAATAAGATTAATTAAAGTATTTAGCACAGTTTAATTTTTTTCACTTTTAGTCGTTTATAGCACCACTTACTCATACTAAGCGAGCGGGAATCTTCTGAATAACCTTTTCTGGTATTCTAGGTTAGCCAGTGCATCGCGGTTTATTGTAGTACAAATTGTGCCAGGAGCGATGCTAATAAAAGCAATACCAAACTGGTAAAATTTATAAGCCAACTTCCTGTTTATTATACAGTTCGCTTTTAACTATGCTGTGGATACTCGTAAAGCCAGCAGATTACTGTTTATTACCGATGAAATATTAATGTTGCGACCTCAGTAGTCTTCCTTTATGGCTCTGATAAGCATTTGTATCTAGAAAAAACTACCTTAAGATTTAACACATCATACCCGAGAAATCCACTTCAGTGAATTTCCAGAGAAAATTTGCATATTTAATAATCAGAATTGCTGAACAAAATACTTAGTAATCTCTGTTCTCTGTGTCTTAGCAACCATTTTTTCTTCCCACTAACAATTAATACCCCGGATTTTGATCTTCAGAACTAATAGCTGGATTATTATCTATTTCTGCCAGTGGAATGGGCCAGAGTAGCATGATGTCATTAAATTCTTTCCCAGTAGCTTCAATCACCGCACGAGCACGTCCGGTTCGTTTTAAATCCCACCAGCGTCGGCCCTCAGCCACAAACTCACGAGCGCGCTCCTGGAGTACAGCATCGCGGAAAGTAGCGGCATCCAGGCCACTCAGATCTACCGACGGGGCCGAAGTACTAGCATCCAATCCGTAGGCTCTTCGACGGATTTGGTTAATGGCACCGTAGGCTTCCGCCGTGGGTCCACCGCTGGCTTGGCTGGCAGCTTCGGCGTAGATAAGCAAGGCATCAGCGTAGCGTAAAACCGGAAAGTCATTGCCGTGTCCTACGGGTGAAACCCCTTCAGGATCGCGAAACTTTCTGAATAGCATAGGTTCATTATCTGGCAAGGGAATAGAGTCTCCCTGCGCGTCGACGTACGAGGTATAAATGGTATGCTCTTTCCGTAGGTCATTATCATCCCATTCAGTGTAGAATGGCAAGTCAGGGATACCGAGCACCACCCGAAAACCCGCCGCTGAATACCCTGCCTGTACCAGATGTATAAACGACAGGAACCAAAAGCCTTGCCCATCAACCCGCGTGTACTTAAGCGAAAAAATTTCTTCGGAACTAGAAATTATTTCGGGACCGAAGAGGTTGCTGAAGTCGTCAGGTTCCTGCACGGCTACTAGAGTAAACTGGTTGGAACTAATTACCTCCTGCGCTTTATCACGAGACAAGTCCCACTGCTCACGGGTGAGGTACACCTCGGCCAGTAGTGTCTTAGCTGCCCACTGCGTAGCTCGTCCAATCTCATCTTGCTCGGCGGGAAGACCCCGCTCAGCAATTTCCAAGTCGTCGACAATCAATTCGTACACCTGGTCTACGGTTGCTCGGGGAGCCGCCTGATTGCTTAGATCAATGGTTTCTTCAGTTCTTAGGGGCACTCCTCCCCAGCCGCGAACCAGGTTATAGTAATTGAGGGCACGTAAGAAGTGCGCTTCAGCCACAATGGCGTTTTTCTCAGTTTCATCCATTACAATACTCGGCACGTTGCCAATCACTGCGTTTGCTCGGTTGATGCTGCTATACATCTGCTGCCACATATTTTCGGTACGGCCGGTATTAACCGCATCAAGGCCTTGATACTCACTAACTGGGCGGTAGCTGCCTCGACCATTCGCATACTCGGCCAGTACCTCCAGGTGACCCAGTAATCGGGCACCGTAATAGTCGGTATTCCGCAAAGGGTCATATACCGCAAATATGGCAGCTTGGGCATCGTCAGCACTAGTATAGAATGCTTCACGGGCGATCTGGTCAACGGGTGCCTCTTCTAGGGCATCTTCGCACGCTACAAACAGGAGCGTGACAACCAATAGGTGTACTATATTCTTCATGAGTAAGTCGTTTTTAAAAATTTTGTTGATTAAAATCCGAGTTGAATGCCTACGGTATACGTTCGAGCGGTAGGGTAACCAAACTGGTCAATCCCTTGAGAAATAGAACTATCGCCGCCTCGTGTGCTTACTTCGGGGTCGTACCAAGAGTAGTCAGTGAGGGTAAGAAGATTCTGCCCACTCACGTATAGCTGTAAGCGCTGCAACCACTCGATATTGTTTGTGGGCAGGTTATAAGCCAGGCGAACGTTCTTGAGTCGCACAAACGAACCATCCTCTACGAAGCGATCTGACTCCCGAAAATTCGTATTGGAACTCACCTGCGGGTAAGGGGCCGCCGCATTCGGATCATCGGCAATCCAGTAATTAAGTACATCATCTATCTGATTAATTCCGAAGTTGAAGGAATTGGCGTGCTGAGCCGCGTTAAAATTAAAGATATCAACTCCCTGCACTCCCTGAAAAAAGATATTTAAGTCAAAGCTCTTGTAAGATAGGTTCGAGGTTATACCAAAAATGAAGTCTGGATTAGGGTTGCCGATAATAACCCGATCGTTGTTATTGATCTCACCATTTCCATCTTGATCCACGTACTGAATCTGACCTTCCTCATCAAGCAAGGGTTGCTCCACGAACCCGAAAAATGATCCAACCGGCTCGCCTTCCCGTACAATATTAATGGAGGTTTGCAAGGGGTTATCTAGTCGTTCACCAAATACATCACTCTCACCGGCTAGCTGTATCACTTCGTTCGTATTGGCCGCTACGTTAGCATCTACCGTCCAGGTTAAATTACCTGTGAATATATCCGCTCCTAGGGTTAGTTCTACTCCGGAGTTATTAATCTCTCCGATATTTTGGGTCACTTGCGTGAAGCCGGTGGAGGTAGGCAGCGGCACAGTAGCTAGCAAGTCCTGCGTATTTTTATTGTAGTAGTCAAACGAAAAGCGAAGGCGCTCTTCGATGAGTCCCAAATCAAATCCAATATCAAACTGGGTGGTGGTTTCCCACTGCAAATTAGGGTTAGCCAAGCGGTTACCGGGAGCGAAACCGGCAAAGAACGCATCATTGAATACGACCAGTGAGGAGTTAAGTGTGTTTAAGGTCTGGTAGGGCGATACCGCAGTGCTACCGGTCCGTCCCCAGCTGGTTCGCAGCTTGAGGTTAGTAATCGCCTCCACGTTTTGAATAAAGGCTTCATCAGAGATTCGCCAAGCGAAGGCGCCCGAAGGAAACACTCCCCACTTATTGGCACTGCCAAAGCGAGACGACCCATCAGCTCGCACGCTGGCCGTAAATAGATACTTATCCAGTAAGGTATAGTTAATGCGTCCGAGCCACGAAGCAATTGTCCACTCTTCTACCGATGAAGCAGGTATCCCAGGGGTATCGCCCGACTGTAAGCGGTTGTTGAGCAGGGCATCCGTGGTAAAACCAGTAGAACTCATTGCGTTAGCGCTTTGTCGTTCGGTCTGGTAGGAGAACCCACCTGTAAAGGTGAAATCATGTTGGTTGATGCTCTTGTTGTAGGTCAAGATATTCTCGTTCAGCACGTTGGTGCGGCCAAAGAAACGCGTTGAAGCTCTACCTGTCGGCGAGTTTTTGAAAATGGATGGTGAGTAGTTATCCCGTTTGCTATTAATATTTTCAATGCCAAAAGAAACCTTAAACGATAGATCTTCTAAAACTTTGTACTTAATTGCGGCGTTGGCCAGCACCGAGTTGACCGTGTTATTATTAAGTAGCTCCCGGGCTTGGGCTACGGGATTTTCGGCAACACCCGGACTGAATGCATACTGGGCCGGATTGGAATAGGTGCCATCCTGATTAAATACCCCCAGTGTGGGCGGTGCCAGTAAGGCCGAAGAAAGCACTCCATCCCCGCGTCCACCGTTGTCGCTGCGAATCTGGTTTTCGTTAATGCGGCTTAATATGCTGCTGTACGAAAGCGTGAGCCGGTCATTGATCTGGCTGTTGAGGTTGGCTCGCAATGATCCACGCTGGTAGTCCGAGTTGATCATGATACCCTGCTGATCGAACCAGCTACCTGACACCGAGTAAGTAGTCTTTTCGCTTCCTCCTGAGAAGGTTGCTACGTGGTTTTGAATGGGTGCAGTACGAAAGACTTCGTCTTGCCAATTGGTTCCCTCTCCGAACGACTGCACTTCTTCATCGGTGAAGAACGGAGTGTCACCGTCGTTGGCCGCGCGTTCGTTGGCAATTTGGACAAACTGCCGGGCATTCAGTAGATCGATTTTCTTGATCACTTGCTGCCAGCCGTAGTAACTCTCGATATCCAGACGACCCTTACCAGATCGGCCCGTTTTGGTAGTAATAATCACCACGCCGTTGGCTCCTCGAGAACCATAGATGGCAGTGGCAGAGGCATCCTTTAGCACTTCCATTGACTGAATATCATTGGGGTTGATGGTGGTGGGCTTGCCGGAAATAGGAAAGCCATCGATGACGTACAGCGGCTCATTGCTACCCTGCAACGAGTTACCTCCCCGAATGCGTACGCTGATGTTGCCGCCCGGTGCCCCGGAATTCTGAATCACCTGTACCCCAGCCGCTCGCCCGGTTAACCCTTGCACCGCATTGATTGTGGGTAGGGCCGTTAGTTCTTCGGGTGTTACCGAAGCTACCGAACCAGTGAGGTCACTCTTTTTTACTGAGCCATAGCCCACCACCACTACTTCGGAAAGCGATTGAACATCTGGGGTTAATTCAAGATTAATTACACTACGCCCATTGATAGATAATTCCTCGCTATTGTAGCCTACGGATGAGAACACAAGTGTTTCGGCATTGTCCGGAGCCGTCAGGCGGTAATTACCGTCTGCGTCGGTGATAGTACCAATTGTGGTACCCTTCACCAGGATATTCACTCCTGGTAAGCTTTCGCCATTAGATAGGTCAGTGATCGTGCCGGTGATCGTCTTTTCTAAAGCTGCTATCACACTGGAATTAAGGGTTATTGATCGTATATCCTGGTTGGTGGAGAGTGGTGGGGAAGTAAACCCCACTGAAGGGCTGGGTTTCAATCGTTTAATGTCCTCATTAGAATCTAAATGAACCTTAATAATGTAAATATCGGGTTTGATCTTTCTCAATTCTAGACCAAGCGGATGCAAAAGTTGTGTCAGGGATGCCTCTAGATTTTCTTGCACCATTTCACTTGTATCAACCTGCTTGTTTTTGACTAGTGCATGATCGAATACAATACTTACCCCATGAGTAGTTGCAAAGTCAATCAAGACAGACTCTAACGATTGTAATGATTGCTGATGAGTCTTATTAGCTGTTGTACTGGGTGTTTCGCCTATGGCTAGAAATTGAGGAAACGAAGGGAGGCTTGTGAACATCAGCCCAATGATCAGCAGACCAATATTCCACCAATTCCGATAATTAATCGAATAGGAAATGTTTTTCATCATAGTTACATTTATGTTTTAATTATCAATTATGCACGCTCGGTCTGCCTGTGTTCCGCCAAGATTGCAAGCGGCCGAGTTTGTATTTTATTTGTCTATTGTTGACTCTCTTCTCTTCTTCAGAGTTACGCGGTTATCTTCGCGAATTACTTCCACACCCATTGATTCAGCTAGGATTTTTAGAAAAACATCTTGATCATCGGTAGGAATTGAACCGGTAATTTGTTGATTATTCCAGTCGTCATCCGATAATTCTACTCGCCAGCCGTAATAGTCCTCCATGGCTTCTGCTACCTCGGTGATTGGTGTTCGCTTGAACAGTAATTCTTTCTTTTTCCAAGTAGTATATTCTTCCGGATTAACTTCTTCAATGGTTAAAGAAGAGGAGGAGGAGGCCATCTCTGCCAAGTCGCCGGGTTGCATGATAACTTGTTCGTTACGTTTATTGGCCAGCCGGACCTTACCATGCTCTAACACCACCTGCGTCGCCCCTCGCCGTTCACTTACGTTAAAAGCAGTACCGAGCACCTCAACAGCTATGTTATTAGTATGCACAATGAATTTTACCCGTTTCGAAGCGTTCAGTGGGTTCTTTCTCTGTTTGATCTCAAAGAAAGCTTCACCGACCAGCCATGCTTCTCGCGCTTTTTGCTTATTATAACTAAATGTAAGGGAGGAGTTGGCGTTGAGTGTAACTTTAGAGCTATCGGGTAGCCAAACGGTCTTGGTTTCGCCGTAGTCGGTGCTATAACGCCGAGTAGTATCATCGTTGGAGATCCCCAGATAGATTAGGCCAGCTAATAAGATTAACCCGCCAAACACAGCTGCTGCGCGGTACCAGTGCGAAGCAGTTTGGCGTTTTTTTGATGCTTGAAATACGCGCTGCAACAAGACGTCAGCTTTCCCATCAGATAGCGTCTTCTCTATGGACAGTTCGTTCCATAACCGATCCGTAACTTCATGATAAGTATTTTCGTCTTCGGATGCCCTAAGGTATTTAAGTAGTTGAGCGCGCTCTTCAATACTTGCCGTACCTCGTAAGTATTTATCAAGTAGTTCTTGCTTGGTTTGCTTCAATGTAGTGCCTTTTATACTACTACAATCCTCATGGTAGTAGAGGACTAGTGGGAACTACATTTTTTTAATCTTTTTAATATAGTAAGCTTGAAGCTAGGTAGCACATTAAAAGGATAATGTCGGTATGTATACTAAGTTGAGTTTTGATCGCCCGAAGTGCTTTGATTACGTGGTTTTTTACTGTATTGGGTGATATTCCTAACTGCTGACCTATTTCTTCATAGGTCATGTGTTGGTCACGACTCATGCGATAGACCTGTTGCTGCCGCATAGGGAGGTTATCAATTGCTAGTTTAGCAAGCTGCACCAAGTTAGCGTATTCAATAGTCTCTTCGGTGTTGTTATGAAAATGCGGTGTGCGGTTCCGCACCTTTTGTTTTAATGCTTCTTCAGCGGCTACTTTCTTGAGAAAATTGAGTGATAAGTTGCGGGTTATGGTATACAGATAACCAATCAGAGAGCGATTTGGGTCAAGAAGGTGCCTTTCGCTCCAAACCTTTAATAAAGCGTCGTGGATTATTTCTTCTGCTAGTTCTTCTGATTTAGTGAACCGATAACAAAACGATAAAAGTCGATCTTTATTGGCGTAGAACATCTCCTGAAATGCTTCCTCATCACCTTGGTATATGCGTATATTAAGAGTTTGGTCGTTATTGTGCTTCATGCAAGGCATAGTGGTATTTCAGTCTCGGTTACCCAATATTCTAAAAAAAAATGATACTACAAAAAAATTTCGTAAACGCTAAGGCTTTTTTTGCTTTAAAATTATTAACCTTTTAAAGGGTATTTGCACTTAAAGATTGAAGCAGCTAATAAAGCCTTGCTCATCCAGTCTGGCACATTTTAAGGACTGCCAGAAATTGTAGAGGAACACCGGTTAAAATATCCGGTAAACCTTGTAAAAGATTTTATGATTTGTTACAAAAAAACAAAAATTATGGTAAATAACTATTTAGCATATTACCATAGCATAACGATTACTCTTCAAAAACTTCAACACGCTCTGGCTATTCTATCTTCAATTATCTCTTAAAATTTTATTTCTATAGCCATAGAATTTTCTTATGATATGAAATATGAAGTACGAGCTTAGATATACTTTGTATTTTGTTAAAAGGTAGTGTCTGGTTTGTTATTTTCAGCAACAACGCCTATAATTGTATCTACAAGTCAATAAATCCTTGATCTAAGGACGTTGATTTATATAGAAGTGCGGAGAGACAGGCTCTACGAAGCACTAGCAACCTCTCGCAATCGGGAAAGGTGCTAAATCCTGATTCGCTTAGGCGAAGAATATAAATTGAGTTTTATGCAGCATTTTCTATCATTTATTTTTTCCTTTCTTCAGGGTACAGCTCCAATGCAATTCATTGGTATGTCTACTAGCGGCTGTTGTTGCTGCTAATCTGTCCCGTTCCGTTTCGGAATACGCTATTTCAAGACCAATCACAAATCTAACTTTATATTTTATGTCAGAATCACTAAAATTTGAAACGCTTCAGCTTCACGCTGGTCAAGAGGTTGACACTACTACACAATCTCGAGCAGTCCCTATTTATCAAACAACTTCTTACACATTCAAGGATGCCGATCACGGGGCCAATTTATTTGCTCTTAAAGAGTTCGGAAACATCTATACCCGAATTATGAATCCTACCACTGATGTGTTTGAGAAGCGTATTGCGGCATTGGAGGGAGGAGTTGCCGCTGTAGCTACCGCATCGGGGCTAGCAGCCCAATTTTTAGCACTAAATAACATCTGCCAAGCAGGTGATAACATTGTTTCTACTCGCTATTTATACGGGGGTACGTATAATCAATTTAAAGTAGCTTTCAAACGTATTGGGGTAGACGTTCGCTTTGTAGAAGGAGAAGATCCGTCGGCCTACGAACAACATATTGACGAGAATACTAAAGCTATCTATCTGGAAACTATAGGTAACCCTGGTTTTAATGTACCAGATTTTGAAGCGATTGGTGATCTGGCTCAAAAGCACGGTATTCCACTAGTAGTGGACAATACCTTTGGGGCAGGCGGTTATTTATTTCGTCCGTTAGAACACGGGGCATCTATCGTGACGGCTTCAGCTACCAAATGGATTGGCGGTCACGGAACATCTATTGGTGGGGTAATTATTGACGGGGGCAATTTCG
Source organism: Tunicatimonas sp. (assembly GCF_049647865.1). Lineage (NCBI taxonomy): Bacteria > Pseudomonadati > Bacteroidota > Cytophagia > Cytophagales > Catalimonadaceae > Tunicatimonas > Tunicatimonas sp. The sequence continues at coordinate 15,650 of NZ_JBARYM010000175.1, forward strand.
ATTGGGGAAGTGGTAAATTTCCGCAGTTCAGTGAACCATCGGAAGGTTACCACGGCATGGTATTCTCCGATGTATTTGGAGTAGACAATCCTTTAGGTTTACCCAACATTGCCTTTGCCATTCGGGCCAGAGTAGAAGGGTTGCGTGACTTTGGTCCGGCTATCAGCCCGTTTAATTCTTTCTTATTAATACAAGGACTGGAAACACTATCGCTTAGAGTAGAGCGAACCGTAGATAATGCGCTAGAACTTGCTAACTGGATAGAACAACGTGATGAAGTTGAAAGTGTAAATTATCCCGGATTAGCTTCCAGTAAATATCACGATTTAGCGAAGAAGTATCTGAAACGAGGCTTTGGTGGTGTATTTACTTTCATACTAAAAGGTGATTTGGAACATGCTAAAACCTTCGTGAATAGCCTGAAGTTGGTAAGTCACTTAGCGAATGTGGGTGATGCTAAAACACTAATTATTCATCCAGCTTCAACTACTCATCAGCAGTTGAGTGAAGAAGAGCAGTTGCAATCTGGAGTGCACCCAACTCAGTTGAGAATCTCTACCGGTATTGAACATATTGACGACCTAAAGGCTGATTTTGAGCAGGCGTTTCAGCAGATTGCTGAGCCGGTGACCGCGTAAATATGGTGCAAGAGCATACGTTTCAGTATTCGGAAATTTTTCCTTTGGAGTCGGGCGAATCGTTGCCCGGCTTCCAGCTTTTTTATACTACTTTCGGTACATTGAATGCGCGGCGAGATAATGTGATCTGGGTTTGCCACGCCCTCACGGGTAATGCTAATGTACTGGACTGGTGGCCAGGTCTATTTGGTCAAGGTAAATTGTATAATCCTGCGGACTACTTTGTGATTTGTGTCAATATGTTAGGGTCGTGCTACGGCTCTACTGGTCCGTTATCAATTAATCCTCAGACTAATGCGCCCTTTTTTCACACTTTTCCGGCCACTACCAATCGAGATGTGGTGCGAGCATTTGATGCTTTGCGGCAAAAGTTATCGATTGATCAGATTCATACGTTAATCGGCGGCTCAATGGGTGGACAGCAGGCACTTGAGTGGAGCATTATGCAACCGGAAGTGGTTCAGTATCTTATACAAATTGCTTCTAACGCTCAGCACTCGCCCTGGGGTATTGCGTTCAACGAGTCGCAACGCATGGCTATTCAAAGTGATGTTAGCTGGCCAGAAAATCATCCTGATGCGGGTTTAGAAGGTATGCGTACTGCCCGCGCAATTGCTCTGTTATCGTATCGGCACTACCGCACTTATCAAAAAACGCAGCAAAACACAACATCAGAACAGCTAACTGATTATCGCGCTGCTTCCTATCAGCGCTACCAAGGCGAAAAATTAGCACGAAGATTCAATGCTTTTTCCTACTGGACACTTTCTTGTGCTATGGATTCTCATCATGTGGGGCGAGGCCGAAAAAGTGTGATGAACGCCCTATACCAAGTAAAAGCGAAGACGTTGCAAGTGGGTATCGAAACCGATGTGTTGTTTCCCCCGGGTGAACAACAGTTTTTGGCTAAGCATATCCCTGATAGTCAACTGGCGATTATAAATTCAGATTATGGTCACGATGGATTTCTGCTGGAATTCGCTCAACTTCGTCAGCATATCTCTAAATTTTACCGAGAAAAAAACGCTTCAGTAAAAATATCCACGGCAAACAAGGTAACTCCTTCTTAGGCAACTTGCTCTTTTTCATTCCTACTGCTTTATCTTATGAAAAGACCTATAAAAAAAATTCTGCTATTCATTCTTGGTTTAGTATGGGTAGGAAGTGGATTTAGCCAAAACCTTATTCTACTTGATAAAGATAACATCAATCAGGTTAAACAGCACCAACAACTATTTAATGCTGAATTAGATTTATTATACCAGCGGGCTGATACTACCTTGACAATGCGACCTACTTCGGTTATGGATAAAGGGGTAGTTGCCAGCAGTGGTGATAAACACGATTACATGAGTCGAGGACCTTACTGGTGGCCCGATCCAAAGAAATCAGATGGTTTACCGTACATCCGTCGCGATGGGGAAGTTAACCCGGAGATAGTAAAGATCTCGGATAAACAAGGATTGAAAAGTGTAATTAATGCTGTAGACGTACTTGGTCTCGCCTACTTTTACAGTGAGAATGAGAATTACGCTCAAAAGGCGACCGAATTGCTCGAAGTATGGTTTCTGGATTCTGCCACCAGAATGAATCCCAACCTTAACTTTGGTCAGGCTATTCCGGGAAGGACCGAAGGTAGAGGCATTGGAATTATTGAAACCCGTGATTTTGGTTATCTGCTGGATGGTATTAGCCTGATTGCCCAATCTGAGGCCTGGACAGAGCAACACCAAACGCAAATAAAACAGTGGGTCAGTGATTATCTAGATTGGTTAATTAACAGCCAGCATGGTAAAGATGAAGCTGTCAATGGTAATAACCACACTACTTGGTACTTTGTGCAGACAATCGCCATGGCTTTGTTTACCGATCAGGACTCTTTAGCGACCGAACTTCAGAAAAGAGGAGTGAAGCTTATTGTAGACCAGCAGTTAGAAGCCGACGGTAAACAGCCTGAAGAACTCAGCCGGACTCGCTCGTGGGACTACAGCACGATGAACCTACTAGCGGTTTACTATTTTGCGATATTATCGGAGAAATTAGGTGATCCTATTTGGGATTTTCAAGAACAGAAAATTAAGAAAGCATTAGATTTCCTTCTGCCTCACATGAGCAAAGATAGCAAGTGGGGTTATCCTCAAATTAAAGAAATGGATCGGAATAGTCTATTACCAGTACTAAAGGTAGCGGCTAATCATTATTCCGAAGAAATCTACGATTCAGTTTTACTACAACAGTATAATCCAAAGGAAAGCGATCTACTATTAGGCTTGCGCTACCCGTGACTTTAGTTCCAGTTTACCTACTGATGTTAGGCTGAACGAATTTCTCCGCCACCGAGAATAACCTGTCCTCGGATAATTATTTGCTGACCAGCTTCCGATGAATACGATTGATGAAACTGGCGCTTATCTTCAAATCCACCCAAGATTGGCGATACATTTACTTTCACATTCCAACTGCTCGGTACCGTAATTTCAGTGTTTCCAAACAATACAAACACATCAATCACTTGTACGCCTTCAGCTAACTGAGAACCGGTAAGATTAATTTTATTGCTACCGAAAATAGAGGTAATGCGTCCGCCCCGAAACCAGTTAGAAGTCACAATATTTTCGTTACTACCTAAAATAGCTGATTCATCGATGACTTCTAGCGACGAGGCTTCCCCCAGTCTCCTTTTTTCCTGCCGACGGCGAATAAGTAGGCTTATACCAATAAGTACAAACGCCACTGGCCAAAACTGCCGCACAATATCCAAAACTGAGATGTAGAAGATATCGGAGATCAAAAACAAACTTCCGAAAGCCACCAACGCAATGCCGCCCCCTTTCTTATCACTGGTAACAATAACAAGTACGCCAATGGCAATGAGCAGGGTCTGCCAGGATACAAGATAACGAGGAAGGGTAAATGGAATTAAATCAAAATTATTGAGCAGAAAGTATACGCCCAATATTAAGAAGAGCAAACCAATAATTAGTCGGCTGTCGCTACTGCGGGTATATTGACTCATAGTAGGTAAGGTTGCAAGTTAAAATTCTAAGATACTAAATCTAGTTGTCAAGAAAAACATGAGCGAGTATCAGAACAGAAATATCGTCAATGAAAATTGGCACAATAAGCACTCATATGTGCCTCTTAGCTAGGCTATATTCTGCAAGAGATAAATTATTCTCACTGATTAGCGAGAATTAAGATGTAAGAAATAAATATTATTGCCATTTTTAGTACACTATAAATACTGTAAATACCAATATTATTCAGTTTTAAGTACTAAAAATTTCGTATTTTACCGTGAAATTCCACATTTTTCTCATATTATTAGCAAATTTATATAAAAATTTAAAAAAATATTCATATTATTGTAAATAAGCACATACGTAAGATTTTTACCTAAACCGAACTAACTATGAGAAAATATACACTACTAATCGGATTATTAATTACAATAACTTCGCTTTCATACGCTCAGGCACCCCATCCGGGAAGTCTTAAACTGACAAATCAGAATTGGGTAGATGGGATAGTAGATATCAACTCCTTTATTAATTCGGCTATTGTAACAACGGATGATGAACGACAGCTAACCTATCATGCCTCTATGATCCAAGAAATTACTACCGTTGATGAATGTGACCGCCAACGTACTTTCCGTACTTTTGATTATCGTTCCAACGGCTTTTTCGATCGTATGGAGAAGAAAGTATTCCAAGTGGTAAGCGATGGATCGGTAACCCTGCTACGCCGGGTGTTTGAGTACGATATTTTTGATGCCGAAGACGAATACACCGTAGAAGAATGGTACTACGTAGAAGAGGGAAAGGTGGAGCGTATTCGGAACTTTCGTCGCCAAGTACTGCCCCTTATGGCTGACTACGCTAAAGAAATGAAAGAATTTCGACGACTTAATAAACTTCGTAATCTCAATAATGATGTGAGCATGTACCTGATGGTTTCTTACTATAATCGCCTTCGGAGCTTGGAGGAGCAGTCTTTGCTCAGCCAGCGGTAAAATTATGTGGCGTAATGGTTCTAGTTTATAGTTTTGAGTTTATACAAATAGGTGAACTCAAAACATAGAACTTTAACGCCATCACATTCAAACAGGCAATAGTAATGAAGAGTCACCGTAGCTAAGAAATCGGTACTTACTGTTTAAGGCGTGCTGATAAATTGTCCACCAACTATCGCCTACAAATGCCGCAATCAATAAAACCAAGGTAGATTTGGGCTGATGAAAGTTTGTAATGAGACCCTGGCAAAGGCGAAATTTGTAACCAGGAAAAATGAAAATTTCGGTTTCACCTACTAACGTATCTGTTTCTACTTGATCCATTCGGCTCAAAACATTCTGAAGCGACTCAACTAGAGAGAGATGCTTGGGAGTATCGTCCTGATAGGGATATAGCTTAGCTATCTGAAAATCGGCAGTGGGTTCTTCACTGAGCTTTACTCCGTACCAATATAAACTCTCCAGAGTGCGCATGGAAGTAGTTCCCACTGCAATAATGGATTGTTCGGGATAAAGTAGTTGTTCTATATTCTTGCGCGAAACTACCACTTGCTCGGAGTGCATATTATGCTTTTTAACATCATTCTCTTTGATAGGCTGAAATGTCCCCGCACCTACATGAAGTGTTAGTTCGTTGAAATTTACACCCTTCTGCTTGAGCTGATTTAGAATTTTTTCGGTGAAGTGTAGTCCAGCGGTAGGCGCGGCTACTGCACCCGGAGTTTGAGCATATACAGTTTGGTAGCGTTGCCGATCTTCCGCCGTGGTTTCGCGATTTAAGTAGGGGGGGAGGGGCACTTTCCCGGCAGCTTTTGCCAGCTCGGCAAAGGTAATATCAGCATCCCAATGGAACTGTACCAACTTTTGAGTGCTATCTACTAGTTTGGCTCGTAGCGTAATCTCTCGGTCATTATCAATAAATACCTGCTCTAGAACTTGCTCCGACTTCCATTTTCGCAAATTTCCGATCATGCATTCCCAAGTAACCGAATGATGCGTACTCATTGCTTCACTCATCATGGTGCTGGGTTTTATCGGATGCAGTAGTAGAACCTCTATGAGAGCTCCCGGTCCCTGTTCATTAGCTGGTTTTCGGAAGAATAGCCGCGCTGGGATCACCTGGGTATTATTAAAGCACAAGCAACTATTAGCAGGAAGTAGATCAGGTAGGTTATAAAAATGACGATCAGTAATATTACCTGACTGATACACTAGCAGTTTAGACTGATCACGCTGGGTAAGGGGATGCTTGGCAATGCGCTCTTCCGGAAGGTCATAATCGTAAAAATCCAGACGTAAAGAATTTTCTTTCATAGAATTACCTGTTTCAGTAGCAAAAGTACGGGAAATTTAGCTCCGACAGTGGTATTTCTAACTACCTGTCGTAAATTAGTTGGCTGTAAAAAATCTAACTTATGAATCAAATTACTTACTACCTCACTTCCTTCTTCGTTCTATTATCC
>NZ_JBARYM010000176.1:0-6223 GCF_049647865.1 Tunicatimonas sp.
CCGGCTACCAGATATTCCAGGTATTTCTCGGTAACCTGTGAAAAGTGGGCTTCGTGGCCAACTTTATATTCTTCGGGAACCAGAACCTCCCAGCCGTTTTCAGCTGGTCGCATATTTAGGCCAGGGAACTCTCCACTTAATTCGTCAAGTGCCGATTTAAGATTTTCTTCAAAGCCATCCGCCTCTTTTACTGGCTCTACGTACAGCGCAGGCTGGTAATTCTGAGGGGCGTCCTGCCGAATGACTAAATTAGCTTTTGTCCCCCGCATGATGGAGTAGTGCGTGTCTTTAGCTCCTTCGGGCGCTTCAAAATTCCAGATAGCGGCTACCTTACCATGAACACCCCGCGCGGTGAACACAAACTCACCATTGGCGTAGGTGTTCAGCACCGAATTTTGTACATCTTTTTGTAGATAATCAGGAAAGTCCGTCATTCCTGTTACTTTTTCAAATTGCGCGGACGAAAGCTCAGTAGGCCAGCGGCGCGCTGTTACCACTTCTACTTCAGTAGTATCAATGCCTTCTTCGGGAAAGCACTCCCACAGAATTAAATCAACTAAGTGCGTAGATACATCTACAATACCTTCACCTTGCTGTTCCGTATCAAAAAACCAAGCCGGACGAATTAGTGGGCTGCCCGCTACTTCTTTAGAAAAATGATGAATACTTTCTTTAGATATTGCCGGATTATCCGGAGTTCCTTTTTCCAGTTCGCCAAACACTTCCACTTTCTGCGATAATGCTTTTTGTAGCATCGTCGTTATTTCGTAGCGTTCAGTCATAATATCGTACAACAGAACCCCTTGTTCCTGAGCTGTAGTTAGCGCTGATTTTAATTTAGGAAATTCCTTTGGGGTAATTACCATCGGCTTATCAGCTAGCACGTTCAATCCGGCTTCCACTGATTCCTGAATATATTCGGTTTTTTTAGCGTTGTTGCCAGATAGTACTACTACATTGCCCGGTTGCTCCTGCATCATTTTGGAAAAAAAATTGTCACCGGTATACACTTCTGGAGACCAAGCGGTGGGTTCATCGCTGCGTGTGTTAAAGCCTTCAATTCGCTGCAGATGTAACTGCAAATCTTTACCCTCAGGAGCATATACATGAACGACCGAGTCTACCTGATCGTACATAAGTTTCTGAACCAACGCAGCATGGAAGTGCCCCGGATCAACGGTCATTAGTTTTACTTCATTGTCGGCTCCGGTGAATTGATTAGCCACTGGCTCTTCCTCGGTAGCAGCAGCCTGATCTTGATTAGTTCCGCCACAAGCAGACAAGATAAGCAGAACGATAACTGCCAGAATTGATTGATTCATTCGCTAGGTTGTTGTAATCGGTTGCTAAGGTAATAAAATAAAGTATAGTGTTCGGGTGTTACGGTGTTATGATGTTAATGTTAAAAGAATAAGCTAACACATCAACACCACGCACTATAACACTATATTACTAGTTACCATAACTGGTTTTGAGGGCATCAATATGTTCGTAACCCCAAGGATAGCGTTGTGAGCGAGAAAGCATTGCGTTTGCTTCATCGTCGTTTTTGAACCGCTCATTTACGGGGTCCCAGTGCAACTTACGAGGTATTTTCATAGCAATGTGCGATACTAAACAGGCACTACACGAACGGTGGGCTACTTCGGCTGGAGATATTGTCAGTTCGCGCGACTTAATACAATCTAGCCAATTGCCATGTTGCTCATGGCTTTCGTACAAGTGAACCTCATCTGAGCCGATTTCTGATTCCAGAATCTTCGGATTACTGGCCATGAAAGATTCGGATTTACCCAGGTTGGGATCAGATGCAGTAACCCCTACGTTTCCACGGGAAACAAAGATCCACCCATCTGTTCCCTCGAAGCGTACTCCGTTGGGTAGCTCGCCATCTACAATCATTTCTACACCATTGGCGTATTTGCTCTTCACATTATAGGGACCGTGTACACTCCACAGCCCGGTTTCAGGAAACTTGGCGCTGGCTTCTACTTCAATCGGCCCAGTGTATTCGGTATCCATTCCCCAGTGGGCAATATCGATGTGATGCACACCCCAGCCGGTAATCATGCCCGCCCCAAACTGTTCGCAGCGAAGCCAACCTGGTCGGGAAAATTCTGATTTATTATCCGTAAAGGGAGGCTGAGGATGGACTCGCTCTTCGGTGTAGGGCACATAGGGAGTTGAACCCAGCCACATATCATAATTTAGATTATCAGGAACATTCGTGGGAGTTTTCTCTCCGCCCGAAGGATCGCTGGGCAAGCCAATCTTAACAGTTTTAATTTCACCTATGCGGCCGTTACGTACCAATTCGCAAGCGCGCTTAAATTGCGGCCAAGGGTCTACCGAACGTTGCTGACTCCCCAGCTGAAACACAGCTCCGGTCTGATGAATAATATCACTCATTGCCCTCCCCTCTTCAATCGTTAATGAAGTGGGTTTTTGCAGGTAAACCGCTTTTCCAGCCAAAGCCGCTTCAATAGCTGGTTGGGCGTGCCAATGATCCGGAGTACTTACAATCACCGCATCAATATCGGAGCTGCTGAGCATTTCGCGATAATCGTCGTACATTTTTACGTCGACAAAGTTTTCTTTCTTCTTATTATCGGTGTACCACTTCTCAATAAACTTTTTACCTTCTTCTTTACGTCGACTATCGACATCGCATACGGCTACTACCCGCGAAATATCGTGCTTCATGGTTTCGGGTAAATCGTGAGACATGGCAATTCGGCCGAAGCCAATTTGCCCCACTTGAATTTTATTGCTGGGAGCACTTTTGCCGAAAACAGAAGATGGTACAATGGTGGGAACGAAGAAAGCTCCAGTTGTAGTTGCTAATGTTTTTTTAAGATAATCTCGTCTATTCATGATAATTGAATGAGTAAATATTTAAATAATTGAATTAGTAGTTAGGGGGCTTCATCGCTAAGAACCCAGATAATGCCGCCCAGAATATGTTGCATATACATTGGATCATCGTAGTGTTCAGCCCGATGACCTAAAGCAGTATACCACTGCCGTCCGCCATCAAACTCATGACACCAAGCCAGCGGAAACTGGTCGCCAAAGTAGTTAGCCGGATACTCATCTCGCTTTTCGTCTTCTACGGTTCTCAAATCAGCTGCTAACAGTACGTGGTTATCAGGGTTTAGGTGCTTCATATAGTAGCATTCATCATCATTTATCGACCATATCTTAGGCAGAAAGAGTGTAGACGGATGGCTATTATCTAGTACCAGAACTTCAAAATCCTGTCGGGGCGGATGCCGGTGAAACCGTCCCCCCAGCATTTGAGCAAACCAGTCCCAATCTCGCTCCGACCCGCACGCCGAATGAATACCAACGAAGCGTCCTCCCGATTGCATATATTCTTTAAATGCTTGCTCTTGTTCGGGGGTATCAAAAATATCGTTATTCGTATTAGAAAAAATTAAGACATCGTACTGCTTTAGATTTTCATTAGTGAACTGAACGGGATCTTCCGATGCTACTACCTCAAAATCATTTTCATCAGCTATCTTCTTAATTGCTTTAATGCTGGAAGGGATATTCTTATGGACAAAGCCTTCCCCGTTCTTGGTGTACAACAGCATTTTTTTACCTTCTAATGAAGGCTGACTGCTTACTTTCACTTGAGGAGGATAAGCAAAATCTTGCCAATGTCGTTCGGCAGTAGCGGCATCCATTTCCCCGTCGTAAGTGAGCATACGGTACTTCAGAGTGTATTCATGACCGGGCAGCAGTTTCCAATCCCGATCCATTGCCGGATTGAAGTTAAAGAAAACGTTTTCTTTGCCTTCGTTTGCCCCCGTAGGCCAGATACGTACCATTTCAGGATAGTTGAAATTAGTAGGATACGTCATAAAAAGGACGCCCGCTTGCCCCGCATCCGTAGGCCCCTCTACGTAGCTCCAGCGAGCCCGGGTTCCGTTTCCATCAGACTTACTCAAGCCTTCGGAAGTCACGAGTGTCGCACTGTTGTCGTCCCACAGCTCATTTGCCCGAAAACCAAAACCTTGGTAGCGGTACTCTTTAATCGTGAAAGGTTGATTGGTTGCTGGATTAAGCGTTGAGGTGAAATCTACTAAAAAACCATCGTTTTGGGCATTCCAAACTCGTACGTTCCAAGTTTCGTTTAGAGCTACTTTATCGTTTTCGGCATTCAGCGTATCTAGCACTACGTGTTTATGAGTAGCTGATATTTGACCAAACACATTACCTTCCACTACCGATGAGACATCTTTTACCCGTACAGTTCCCTGTCCCTTGTACAGATTCCAAAAATCCAACTCTTCACCCTCAAATTCGGTAGTAGTCCAGGGGTTCCAAACGCCATAGTGATGATAATGATCGGATGGTTGTATTCGGGTAAGTACTCCTCCGTTGGGAGCTCGCAAAGGATGAATATAGCCGCCCCGACGGTAGCGTTCGGAAACCCCTTCCGGCACCGGGGTTAGTCCGTAGTGGTAAGCTAACACTTCCTTATTATTGACTTGCACAGCTAAAGCCTGACCATTATCTTTTACCGTCACCTCATTTGAATTTGCCAACAATTCATTTGAAGCAGTTTTCAACGTAAAGTGGCGAGTAGTACCAGCGGGGGTTTCTCCATTTAGTATCCAGTGTAGCGTGGGTTGATAGCCTCCCCCCCACTGAGCAGCAATCGGTTTTTCTATACCTTCTGATATCTCTACCAATTGAAACTCACGCTCTGATATGGAAATTTCCCCATTCTCTATCACAACTGAAATGGGGGTGTTTACTCGAGTATAGGGGCCAGCATCAACATGAATAGCTACAGTTGTAGGTTGAGTATCTGTTGAGTCGTAGATACCCGGTAGAAGAATGAACGATAAACACTGTAGAACCTGTGTTAAGGTAAGAAGCATAAATACTAATTTAGGTTGTAGTCCGAAACTTAGCCCGAGTGTGATTTACACGGCAAGATAGTAGTTAGAAATCCCATCGTTTACCACTTTATCATGATTGCTAATCACTTGCAGTGTTGATTCTCATCTATCATCTGGGTAAAATAGCCATTTACAGAATTTATAACCAAGCTTAAATTTGTTATTATTGTGTAAAAATTAGAACATATTATCACTCGTAACCGATTGCAAAATAATAAATATTCCTATCATATGTACATATTCATTCTGTACTTAGTTGTCGGAATAATCTTCTGATCGCCAATTTCCTTGCTTCTAGTAATGAAAAATTTTAAAGATATTACTATTTACGATATTGCTAAAGAACTGCATATTTCAGCAGCTACCGTTAGCCGTGGGTTAAATGATCACCCAGCGATTAAGAAGCAAACCCGAGAGAAGATTCATGAAACTGCTCGCCGAATGGGCTATCAGCAGAATATTTTTGCCAGCAACCTTCGCAAGCAGAAGACAAATACCATTGGAGTAATTATCCCCCACTTAAACAGCTACTTTACCTCTACCGTTATTGCTGGAATAGAAAAAGTGGCTAACCAGTCGGGGTATAATCTGATTATCAGTCAATCGCTAGAGTCGGTTAAAAAGGAGCGATCTAACGTAGACACACTGTTCAACAGTCGGGTAGATGGCTTACTGGTTTCTTTAGCCAGTGATACTGAAAATATTGAACATTTTCAATTTATACTACAAAAAGAGATTCCTTTAATTTTTTTCGACCGCGTGATTGAAGCTCCCAACTGTACCTGCATTACTATTGATAATTTTCGCGCGGGTTACGATGCCACTCAGCACTTGCTTGAGCAGGGGTGCCGAAGGATCGTTCACGTAGCGGGTAATCTCCGATCCAGTGTCTACGATGGTCGCCATTCGGGCTATAAGCAGGCATTACAAGATTTCGGTTTAGCCTACGACTCATCGTTAGTGCTTTTTCCTGACTTGCGCGATCCTGATCCGGGCCAAACTGCCCACGATATTCTCGCCATGGATACACTGCCCGGCGGGCTCTTTTGTGTTAGTGATACGCAAGCAGCAGCCATAATGAGCGAATTACGGCGAGCGGGTGTAAAGGTGCCGCAGCAAATTGCAGTAGTCGGATTCAACAATGATCTATTATCTCGGGTAGTAGAGCCTGCCCTTACCACCGTTTACTATCCAGGACAAAAAATGGGTGAAGTTGCTGCTCGGACTTTGATACGTAAACTCAATCAAGAAGAAGAAAGTATACAGAACAATATTGTGATAGAACATCGCCTTATTGAAAGAGAATC
>NZ_JBARYM010000177.1:0-2871 GCF_049647865.1 Tunicatimonas sp.
TCTCAGGTATGGTTTTCAGATTTAGCTTACTTTGTCTCCTCCTGCTGCTTGCCAATATAGCATACGGCAGTGATAAAGTACCGGTCCACCCTCGGGTTTTTGTGCAACAGTCAGATATAGCTTTAATTAAAGAAAAGATCAGTGTTCCGCCTTTCAATACGCTATGGCAGGAGGTAAAGCAAGATGACGAAGCATTAAGTCTGGCAGTTGAGTATTTGCTCGAGAAAGACGAAACAGTAGGGCATGAAGCTGTAAAGAAGGGGTTGATTTTGCTAAAAGCAGGAAATGATGCCCGTCCCCTTTATAATCCATTGCTGATTGGGGCGTGTGTATATGACTGGTGCTATCCACTGCTATCGCAATCACAGAAACAACAGTTTATTGATGAATTTGTAAGAATTGCCAAGCTGCACCAGCCGGGCTTTCCAGCCGACGCTAACACTCCGGCGGTAGTTGGGCACAATTCAGAAGGTTGGCTACTAAGTGGTCAGCTACCCGCTGGATTAGCCATTTACGACGAAGACACCCAAATGTTTGATGCGGCTGAATCGCTTCTTCGGCAGCAATTCGTACCGGTTCGTAACTTTCACTACCAAGCTCATATGCATCATCAGGGCGACTCCTATATTAGTGCTCGGTTTGTGCACGATATCATGGCTGCCTGGTTATTCCGCCGCGCGGGGCTCAAGCAGGTTTTTAGCAAAGACCAGCAGTATGTTCCCTATCAGTTGCTGTACCATTTGCGCCCCGACGGTCAGCAAATGCGTAGCGGAGATACTTTTGATGATCGGGGGCGAGACCATAGCAAACGCCGAATAGCGCTGTTTACGGCGAGTTATTACCGCGACCTCTATTTGATGACATTTGCTGATATGAATTTATTCGCCACCAAAACCATAGAAGACAAAATTTTTGAATTGCTGCTCCGCCCGTCGGATATGGAAAGAAAACCATTATCTGAACTGCCACGAGTGAAATATTTTCCCGAGCCAATGGGCGAAATGATTGTGCGGACAGGCTGGAATTTAGGAGTAAACAGCGATGATGCGGTAGTGCATATGCGAATTGGAAATTATTTTTTTGGCAACCACCAGCGAAAAGATTTCGGTACTTTTCAGATTTACTACAAGGGACCGTTAGCGGTGAGTAGCGGAGTGTACGAGGGGGAAGATAAGCGAGCAAAGTACGGTAAGCCCTACTGGATGAATTACTACCATCAAACCAGCTCCCAAAATGGGCTGCTTATTTACAATAATAAGTTGAAACAGTTTGAAGCCAAACGACCCTCAATCAATGATGGTGGTCAGTATTGGCCTAATCAAGGTCAAGACCACCCGCATAATCTTGAAATGCTGGTAGACTCGGAGAATGGTTATAAAATGGGGGAAGTGAGTGAGTACGGATTTGTGCCTAATAGCATTGATCCCGAGTATAGCTACATTGCGGGGGATATTACCGCCGCTTATCCCCCTGAAACAGTGGAAAATGTACGCCGTACGATGGCTACTATTACAACAAAGAATAAAAATATTCCTCTAGTGTTTATTGTATACGACCGAGTGGTTTCGCGAAACCCTGAGTTTAAAAAAATGTGGCTACTACACAGCGAAACAATGCCTACAGTAGAAGGAAATACAATTATCATTGAAAACAACCGACCCCATTACCAAAATAAGCAGCAGTACTTTGGAAAACTTATCATGCGGAGTGTGATACCAAAGAAAGAAATCCGGGTAGAACCAGATATGCGAAATATATTTGCGACATCTGCTAAAAAGCAGAGGTTTGTAGCCGAAAAGAATAGACCAGGAGTAGAGCCAGCTTTGTGGACTACCATTGTATCCCCAACGGGTAATACTAACTGCCACGAATTTTTACACGTAGGGTGGGTTACTTCTGTTTCTGAAAATAAATCAGTGAAGGTTAGCTTGGCGGATGATACTAAAGAGTTATCTATTCGATTAGATAATAGTACGTATCTTCTGAAGGCAAATAAGGGGAAATTAAGCTGGTTAGATTGAATACACTACCAAGTATCGGATATTGCCCAATAGCGAGTAAACAGCACTGTATCAATACTTACGAACAAGTTTTTCATGGAAAAATCAGCTAATATTTACGTATTCTATCATTTATTTTTAGTAGAAAGGTGGCGAGACATATGGCGATATCATCTACAAAAAATGATTGATTCAGAACTTTACGATACGTGTAAAGAGATGAAAGTGGGGGTAGTGTATAAAAATATTGAAGAACTAGAAGAGTTTAAAAGTATTATTAAGGATTATCAGAAAGTAACGATTTTATACACGAGAGACTACAACAACTTACCGGTGAAGATTTGGAGTGAGCCGGAAAAAAAGGCGAAAGCTCAACTAGGGGAGGGGGAGTCTATACTGAAGATGGTAGAATATGTCAAAACCATTGAAGGCGATCAATTTTACTGTTTATTTTTTCATTCTAAAGGAGTGACTAAGCCTAATAATAAACGTAGATCGCAAATCACCCATTTTTATAGTAAAGGATTATCCGAGGATGCCGATGCTGAAGAAACTCAGCAATTCATCCTCCACGATATGACCGAAGAAACTGTAGTCGACTGGAATGAAAAAGTATTACTACTGGAAAACCATTCCTTTTACTACTATATCTGGAATTTCTTTTGGGTTACTGGAGCAATGCTAAAAAATTTTGATTTTAAGACTTTCAATAAGAAGGGAGAGTTTCCCAGGAAATATAAGCTTAGGGATCGGCACTATACTGCTATTTTTCCTATCAACTTATACCAAGTACAAAGAAAGAAAGATGTTGGGGACTTACGGAAGCTCATAGGTTTTTACGAATAGTTGAGTGTAGGGCGCGAAGCTTGGA
>NZ_JBARYM010000178.1:0-9788 GCF_049647865.1 Tunicatimonas sp.
TCGGAAGGATTCGAACCCTCAACCCCCAGAGCCGAAATCTGGTATTCTATCCAGTTGAACTACGAGTGCATTTTACAGCTTTTGCTGTAGAGAGTCGCAAATCTAAGGGAAATTTGCCAATATTAAAATTACCTGACGATCAGATATAAAAAAAGCTACTCTAACCAATTAAGTAGCTTTTGAAAATTCTCGTTTAGTGTTATCTAGCTAAATACTTTATCCTGCGTATGGTCTTCCACCATATCTGGGTAAGCGCGCATTTTATGCTCACCGATATCCAGACCTTCAATTTCTTCTTCTCTAGATACCCGTATACCGATAGTCGATTTAAGTACGTAGAAAATCAGTAGGGCCGAAACAAAACAGAAGACACCAATGACTCCTACGCCAATTAACTGGCTAATAAATTGAGCACCTCCAGCTAAAGATCCGAAGATTCCTACCGCCAATGTTCCCCAAATGCCGCACGCTAAGTGAACCGAGATGGCTCCAACTGGGTCATCTAGTTTCATCCGGTCAAAGAACACTACCGCTATCACGACCAATGCTCCCGCAACCAAGCCAATAACAATGGCATCAGTTACCCCCATTTGATCAGCACCCGCAGTGATACCTACTAGCCCGCCCAAAATACCGTTGAGCACCATCGATAAATCATTGGAGCGAACCACAATTAGGGCGGTTACTAATGCGCCAATGGCTCCCGCGGCAGCCGATAAAGAAGTAGTAACAAACACTAAGGATACCAACCCAGGATCAGCACTTAGTACGGAACCACCGTTAAAACCGTACCAACCAAACCACAGCAAAAAGACGCCAATGGTAGCTAGTGGCATACTATGACCGGGAATTGGACGAATTTTACCATCAACGTATTTGCCTAATCGGGCACCCAGTAGCATTACTCCGACTAAAGCCCCCCAACCACCGACCGAGTGAACCAATGTAGAGCCCGCAAAATCATAGAATGGGGTTTCCATAGTAGCCAAGAAACCACCGCCCCACTTCCACATACCGACCATAGGATAAACTAACCCAACATAGATAACAGTAAAGATGAGGAAGCTATGTAGTTTTATACGTTCGGCTACGGCACCCGACACAATCGTAGCCGCAGTAGCCGCGAACATGGCTTGGAAAATAAAGTCAGTCCAGTAAGTGTAGCCCTCGTTGTAGCCGCCCGTATTAGCACCCTCGGGCATATCCAGACCAAACCCGGCAAAGCCGAAAAAACCACCAGCAAAATCGTCGCCTGGGTACATAATGTTGAAGCCCCACAAACAGTAAGTAAGTAGCCCAATAGGTAAAATTGTAGCGTTTTTGAATAAAATGTTGACGGTATTCTTAGACTGAGTAAGACCAGATTCGAGCGATGCAAAACCCAGGTGCATAATAAACACCAAGATGGTCGCCATCATCATCCATAAGTTATTTGTAGTGAAAAGTTCTTCCATAGGATATAGTAGATTAATGTTAGTATAGTTCGTTAATTATTAAATAGCTCGAGTGCTGATGGACTGACTTTGGTGTTTCGCCTTCCATTATCCATTTTTCTCTATCAACTTTCAATTGCTCATTGTTAGTTAATGGCTTCATGTCCCGTCTCGCCCGTACGAACTCGATAAACTTCGTCTAAATGGGTAACGAAGATTTTGCCGTCTCCTACTTTACCGGTTTTGGCGTTACTAAGAATGGTATCAATCGCTTTTTGTAGAAACTCATCAGATACTACAATTTCTAGTTTGGTACGAGGAATATAGCCAACATCATAAGTAGTGCCTCGGTAGGTGCGATACTCTTTTTCTAGGCCATGTCCTTTAACGTCGTAGAATGACAGGAAAGCTACTCCAGCATCGGCCAAAGCTTCTACTACCTGCTCGAATTTGGAAGTTCGGATGATGGCTTCAATCTTTTTCATGGCTTATAGAGTATTAGTTAAAAGGAGTGATAGTAAAGATAGATAGTCAAGTGGGTGGAATGAGCTACTAAGTAATAGGTTAATACCACGAATATAAAGATAATTTGTAAAAAAAGTAGATATGCAGTGTGATTGCATCAATGAAAACCATCATTGCATTAGATAATTCTAACAATAGTGATTATTTATTAGATAATTGATATTTAGAAAAAATCAAATTTTGACAATATAATTGGCTAAATCACACCTTATATTGCAAAGCGTGAATTAAGAAAAGAAAAAAAGCAATCGATAAACGATTTCTACTACTGCTCCGTTTGAGAGCTAATAATTAGTCGCTAAATAACTCGTTTGATGCGAAACATTCTTACTCATAGATTTAATAGAGCTCTGCTGCTATTGCTTCTACTAGGAAATGTAGGACAGTTGGTATTAGCCCAGGGTATTACAATTGCTAAGGTGAAGTATGAGGGTGGGGGCGACTGGTACGCTAATAAAACGGCTCTACCTAACCTCATCGACTTTTGTAATAATAATCTGAATACTAACTTAGCCCTGGAAGAAGAGGTAGTAGATGTAGGGAGTCCTGACCTTTTCTTGTACCCATATGTGTACATGACTGGTCACGGAAATATTGTATTAACCGGTGACGAAGCGGAAAACCTACGAAAGTATTTGATTTCAGGAGGCTTTTTGCACGTAGATGATAATTACGGTTTGGACGAGTTTATCCGGCTCGAGATGAAGAAAGTATTTCCCGAACTGGAATTTGTGGAGCTACCTATTAATCACCCGATTTATAATCAGAAATACAACTTTCCAAAAGGCCTTCCCAAGATTCATGAGCACGACGGACAGGCAGCGCAGGGTTTTGGCCTGGTATACGAAGGAAGAATGGTTTGTTTTTACTCCTACGAAAGCGATCTGGGTAATGGATGGGAAGATCAACGGATTCATAACGACCCAGAGGAAGTGCGCCGACAAGCCTTGAGAATGGGAGCAAATATTATCGCTTTTGCGTTCACGCAGGCAGAATAGAAGATGAAACGTTAGAACTTCTTGATAGCTTCGCTTGTTGTTGAGTCATATTTAGGATTTCTACGTATAATTAGGTTCAGCAATCACCGAGCATCTCTCATAATTTGTATATTTGCCTAACCAATTCATTTACCACTAAAATTATCCATTTGTGATTATCATTGCACTCTTTTTAGCTCACTGGTATTTCTCCCTGTTTTTCCAGACCTTCTTTTTGCACCGCTACGCGGCACACAAGATGTTTGTGATGAACCCGATCTGGGAAAAAGTATTTTACTTACTTACGTGGCTTACTCAAGGATCTTCGTACCTAAGCCCACGGGCATACGCGGTATTGCACCGTATGCACCATGCCTACAGCGATACGCCCGAAGATCCACATTCACCGCATCATACTGAAAACCTATTCTCAATGATGTGGGAAACTAAAAATATTTATAACAATATTTTAGATCATGAAGTAGAGCCGGAAGCTCGGTTCACGAAAGATTTACCAGATTGGCCAGCTTTTGACAAGTTTGCTGACCTTTGGTATGTGCGAGTAGGGTGGGGAGTTATGTATAGCTTGTTTTACATTTGGGCAATTTCGTACGCTGAATTGCCAGGCACCCATTGGTTGATGTATGGCTTGTTGCCACTGCATTACTTAATGGGACCAATACACGGAGCGATTGTAAACTGGTGTGGCCACAAGTACGGTTACTCTAACTTTGACAACAATGATAAGTCTAAGAATACGCTGGTATTTGACTTCTTAATGTTAGGAGAGCTGTTCCAGAATAACCATCATAAGTTGCCTAATCGCCGAGATTTTGCTGCTCGCTGGTTCGAGATCGATCCGACCTACCCAGTGATGAAGTTATTGGAATCACTAAGAATTATTAAAGTAAATAAGCTTAAGAGCGCATAAAAAGCTAAGAAACTAGAAAGCTGAACAATGGTTTGGCTTTCTTTTTAGATAGAATAACTATTTTTTTAGTTAAAAAACTATTGTATTAGTTTGAAAACTAAAAATTTCGTTATATCTTGATTCTAAGAAATAAAACTACTGTACTATGGAGAGTAAAAAAACGCAACAAGCTGATCTGGAACGTCGTCGTTTGTATCACTTTACTATTGGGCTAGTGTTATCGGTTTCGGTAATATTGGTAGCTTTTGAGTGGAAATATACCGAGCGGATATTAATTGATTTGGGTCAGGTAACTGACGATTTTCCTGAGGCACCAAAAATGGAAATAACGGAAATTAAACCACCTCAGCCGCCTAAAGTACAGCCGGTAATTATTCCGGTAAACGATGAAGAAGAAATAGAAGATGTTATTGATATTATTCTTGATGTAGATATCAGTGATCCGATACTAGACATTGCAGAAATGAACAGACCGGAAGAGGAGGAGACCGATAAAATTCATATAACTGCCGAAGAGCGACCTTCCTTTCCAGGGGGAATAAGTGCCTTCTACCAATATGTATCCCAAGAATTAAAGTATCCGCGCCAGGCGGTAAGCCGGGGTATTGACGGAAAAGTATTCATTCAGTTTGTGGTGAACCAAGATGGCTCGCTTACCAACGTTGAAGTGATTAAAGGAATTGGGGCGGGTTGCGATGAAGAAGCCGCTCGGGTGCTGAAGAATGCTCCCCGTTGGAATCCGGGTAAGCAACGGGGCAAACCGGTTCGGGTACAAATGATGATTCCTATTATTTTTCGATTGCAGTAAAAAATGAAACCGGCAAAAGGCGAAGGGTAAATAGTACATAAATGTACGCAGGGTTGTACATGATTATGCGCCTAATTTCCAAAACCAAACCCCCAATACCAAAAACCAATGAAAGAACTTACCAAAGCCGAAGAACAAGTCATGCAAATTCTCTGGAAAATTAGGCGAGGGTTTGTCAAGGATATTTTGGCTAAAATAGACGAACCCAAACCTGCATATAACACCGTTTCTACCATTGTGCGAATTCTGGAGAAGAAAGGTTTTGTAGGCTACACCGCCTACGGAAAAACCCATGAATATTATCCGCTGGTGGACAAGAAAACGTACAGCAACTTCTTTCTGAAGAATTTTCTGGGAAGCTACTTCGGCGGTTCTTTTCCCAAACTAGTCTCCTTTTTTGCTCAGGAAAACGATATGGATATTCGCGAATTCGAGCAACTAATGAAGTATGTGGAGGATGACTTGAAAGAAGATAAAAACGATTCTGATACGTCAGAAAAGTAGTTAGGTTATGGAGTGGCTTAAGGAAAATCCCATCGTACTCATTCCACTAGCGTTACTACTGGCATTTCTGGTATTGCCGTTACTGGATAAAGCGCCAAAAAAACCAATTAAACGAGCTTCGGTAGCTTCTGAAACGCGAGAGAATACCGATTTTCCTGATTATGATTTGCTTCCTAATGCATTGAAACGACGAATGAAAGAAGTTAAAGATGCTGACTCTATTCATCGCTATTTCTTCTACTATTTTTTCGAGACCGATGATATCAACCGACACTATTTTCTAGATGATGACCCTATGAATATGATTTTTGAGTCTCAGCCTGTGACCAACCAAGAAGCATTAGAATTGGTAGAAGAACGACTGCTCGAGAACCAGAGGTGGGGTCATAGCTTGATACAACATCCAAACTATTGGGAAAATATGCAAGACAGAGAAACGGCTAGGAAGACTCACTATCAGCAAATAGTCGGTTACGTTTTCCCTGAATACGAAGCGGATTTTCGGCAGCTTCGGGTAGGCATTATGGTAGATACAGCTAATTATATGGCGGTGCGCGAAAATGAGATAATTCACGATACGAAAACCTACCATTTAACTGAGGTGGATACGCCACCCCGTCCGATACGAGGTGAAGTGTATTTTCACGAGGCAATACGAAAGTACTTGAAAAATCAACTCGTGTACTTTCAATTCTACGACATGACTGGGGTGGTAAAGACCGAATTCACTGTGGGCGGAAAAGCCAGTTCACCCCAAATTATAGAAGGCTTCAGCACCCGGGAAACCGAACGGGACGAAGCTTACAAACTGGATGGGCTGATTGTGAAAGCTCTAAATAATTTGAAAGTCCGGTGGAAATCGGGTAAGCGAGGCGGTAAGTCGGTGAACGCGCGAGTAGCGATGGACGTACATTTTTCTTTCGATGAAACCGGGGCGATGGAAGTGAATTTCTCGGAGCTTTTACCCGCAACCAAAACATTTTAAATACAACAAATTGGCGTACTATGGACACCTTAATTAATTACCTACTAGAAGTCAGCGTTTGCTGGGGCGTTTTTTACCTGTTCTACGTGGTAGCACTACACAATCAGACATCCTACCAGTACAATCGCTTTTATCTGTTGGTGGCTTCGTTATTGGGTGTGATATTTCCATTACTGGAAGTACCGTTAGATACGGCTACTTCCAGCCCAATTAATCCATCAGCCATTTGGTTAGACCCTTTCATGGCTTTAGAAGCTCCCACCGCAACCGAGAAAACATTCCAGTGGCGGTGGGATTATTTCTTGGGTTTTATCTACGGGGTAGGCGTATTGGGTATAACTGGATATTACTTTCGCCAGTTTTTAAGCGTGTGGTGGGCTATCCGGGTTAGCCAACCGCGATTAAGTTCTTCAGGAAACTATCAGTTATTGCACACAGGAGGCAACTTTCCCACTTCTTCTTTCTTTCAGTTTTTACTGTGGGATAATACACAACCGCTATCTGCTGCGGAAGCGCGCCAAATGATGGCACATGAGGAAACCCATATTCGCCAGAAGCATAGCTACGACATCACCTATTTTACCTTATTAAAAATCGTATTCTGGTTTCATCCGTTGGTCTATCTTTTTGAGCGGGCCTTGGTAGAAAATCATGAATTCGCGGCGGATGCCGGGGCACTGCAGCACCCTGCGGCCAACCGCCAAACCTACTCTCGTTTGTTAGCCAAGCAATCCATGGTCAGCTTGCAGTGGACGGTAGTCAACCATTTTTATAAATCCAAAACCTTAAAACGTATTAAAATGATGGAAAAGAATAATAACATTCGCTGGTACCGCTACGCGCTGATTGTTCCGGTCGTAGCCACCTTATTTCTAGCGTTCTCCTGCCAGCCCGATACCGAAGAACTGGAACAGCAGGCTATTGCTGAGTCTTATGAAGATGTGCAATCTCAATTGAAAGATGTTGGTGAACAACTAAACGTTTACACGAACAAGTACTTTGAAAACGGAGGCGGTTTGATGGATGCCATGCGAATAGAATCGGAAAAATTTCTGAATGCTGGTGGCCCACCTCCTTCCCGGGAAGATGTATATCTTAACGTGTTTAAAGAAGTCGCCTCTAGTAGTGACTACACTAATATCGAGAGTTTAACCGAAAGGCAAAGCACTCTTCAGGAAAAGCTAAGGGGATTACCTGATGCTGATGGCGTATTTATGGTAGTGGAAAATCAACCGGCACCCGAAGGGGGAATGAGAGAATTCTACCGATATGTGGGGGATAATATAAAGTATCCGAAAGAAGCTCGGGAGAAAGGGATTGAAGGGAAAGTATTTGTGCAGTTTGTGGTCAATGAGTACGGGGAACTAACAGATTTTAAAACCCTAAAAGGAATTGGGGGCGGTTGTGATGAGGAGGCGGTTCGAATGCTACAAGCTGCTGCTGCTTGGAACCCCGGTACTACCGATGGTAAACCCGTGCCGGTCCGGATGGTGATGCCTATTACATTCAAATTTGAAGATGGAGTGGATAACACCGATAAATCCGTAAGTGCTGCAGAAAAAGATGAGTCTACTAAAAAGCTGGAGGAAACGGTGGTGGTAGGTTACGGGGTTAAGAAGTAGATTGGATTATTTATGCGTAGTGGTGATATGACTGGTCATGTCACTACTACGTACTGCTTAGAGGTGCTTTGTAGGGTCACGGTGTTGGTGTAGCACTCGGACTATTCGAACTCGATCAGGTAGTCAGGTAGTATCCGATAGAATACGATATGTTGCGCTTTGGGGAAGCTACGTAATCCTACACGAATCTCATCTCTACTTACGCCCATTCCAGAGTAATCTATTGGTTGATCAAACAAAGCTTCTAAATTCAGAACATATTCTTCTGCTCGATGAACTTCGTAACGATTGTCGAGATACAAAAACATCTTCCAAATCCTGATCAGCAGCAGTAGAAAGTTCGTAAAACTGAACGCCAGCCACTATTTCTCTACGTTTTTCTTAGATGCAATTATATCTCGAACGGATCGATTGCTAATGGGGCCTTCCCAGCCCTCATCAATTGCTGCTTTTAGTTCGCTAGCGATTTTTGAACGATATAACTGATGGTACCGTAGGGCCTCCCGCACTACTTCTGCTGCGTTCTGATAATCACCGGATTCAATTTGTTCAGCAATATATCCTTCTTGTTGCTTAGTCAAACTAATATTCATTGTCTTAGTTTTTAGACTAAAAAGTATAAAATATATCTATATTTAGCAAATATGGATATTGGATTCAGCATAATCTCCTTCAACCTCGAGTTGCGGCTATTCTTGAAAAAAATTATTCATTGAGAAAAGTCATTCCACCTTCTGCTTAGCCCCGCGTTCCTGCAAGCGGCCTTCGGATACTCCGAACAACTTTTGCATTTTGTTCTTGGTCGTTCCGGTGCAAATCAGAATGAGGTAGTCATCTCTCGAAATAGTAAGTCCGGCGGAAGGATTTTTCTTAAGCAAGCGGCTACCGTCCGACTGCTTTTGGTTAATACCTACCAGCACACAATCATGTTCTTTTTTAAGAGAAATAAAGGCATCCAAGTAGTCTTCACCAGCGTAGGGGTTTTGTTCGGTCACCCGGTATTCCAGCAAATCGTAATCTTCTCCTTCCAATGCAGAAGTCATAAGCGACTCGGCCATCATGGCTACGTCGGGTTCAAAGGTATAACTAGCTACTAGGCGAGAAGCAATTTCGGTTTTTGAAACGACGTAGCGCACTCCGGTGGCCGCAAAGGTTTCTTTTAAACTGGGGTTGCTTAATGACACCACATAATTCAAATCAGGGTACGACTTTTTCAGATTCAGCAGATAAATCAGTACCTCAGTATCATCCGGGAAGTTGATGAAAACCGTAGCAGCATCTTGGATATTTGCCTTTTCCAAAGCTTCCAGATTACTGTAGTCGGTGAAGAGAGCGAACACCTCCTTAGTGCCAAAAGCTTCGTGGATCAAATCAATCTCACTTTTGTCGTTGCACACAATAGCCACCTGATTGCCGGAGTGAACAACTTCTTCTACTACTTCTTTACCAAACTTATCCCAACCAATAACGAGAATGTGGTTTGTGAATTTTGTTCCCAAGAGTCCTAAGCGTTTTTTTTCTAAATATACCGAAACCTGCGCAGTAAGCTGACTAATCAGATAACCTAAGATTCCTACACTACCTAATACGAATATTAACCCAATTACTTTACCAATTCCTGTAGTTGGGTAATAGTCGCCGTAGCCAACCGTAGAAAGTGTAACGATTGTGTACCAAAACGCCTCGGTTGGGGTATTAATATTAGAGCCTTCATTGCCGTGCTCAACTAAGTAAAGTAAGTATGTTACCGCTAAATATGCTATTAGCGCGACACCTACATAAGATAAATTCTTTCGTCGGTTGGCTGTCATAAATTATCTACAAAGTTTCTTCCACCCGGATACGTGAAAACATCAGCGTAAGCCTTACTACGGTTTTATTCGCTCGGGATGGTCGGCTACAAACGCTTTCCAACTTTTGTTGTGCCGAATGGGCGATGATTTTTGATAGTGGTGACAAAGCGCTACGGCCAATGCATCAGTAGCATCATTTAGTTGATTTTC
>NZ_JBARYM010000179.1:0-5361 GCF_049647865.1 Tunicatimonas sp.
TAGCCGCCGGGTACCACCCCATTCGGTTGACTTTCTTTGAACGCTGGGGACCGCAGGTGTTGGAAGTACGCTACCAAGGTCCCGGCGTAGCACTACAGCTAATTCCCGATGATAAACTTTTCCTCAATGCCCCCAACGAGCAACCAGTAAGTGAAGTGAAAGCAGATCAAATCCATGTGAACTTTCACCGAGAAGGCCATAATGTAGCTGACAACTGGAATAACGTGCACCGCTCTACTAATCCTCTTTTGTTAAAGAACATTGATGGTACATCTTCGGCAATAACCTTAGAGTTAGCATCATCTTGGGATGGAGCGAATCATAAAGGCTTTGCGACTGGAAACAATGCTGGGAAGTACCCTGATGCAGTAACTCGCTCATACTTCTGGACACAAGGGCAAGAAGCAATAACGCTCAATGGAGTATCACCGGATAAACTTTATAGCTTTACGTTTTTCGCTAGTTCTATGTTTGGTGGTAACCGAAATACGATTTACCGCATCGGTAACCAAGAGGTTACGCTTAATGCATCACATAACGAAGATAGAACCGTGACGATAGATAATGTGCGGCCAACTACAGACGGGAAAATACAAATTGAAGTTAGCCGAGCGGTTAGTTCTACTTATGGTTTCATAGGCGCACTAGTTATTAAGAGTACGACCGCGGCAGCCCCAGTAGCCAGACGAGAAAGCACCCTGAAAAAGCAAGCTAGTTTAGTACCTCATACTGAAGAAACGCGGCTTCTTTCCGACCAACCAGCAGTCAGTATTTATCCAAATCCGTCTATTGGTATCATTCATATTAAGACCGAACAGTCGGGAGCTTATTGGATTAGCGACATACAAGGAACCATTTTTAAAGAGGGCATACTGATTAAGCAAGAACCCCAATCATTGAACCTTACAGACTTGCCTAAAGGTGTGTATCTGGTACGAACTCAAACAAATGATCAGTGGAACACCCAAAAGATTGTTATTCAGTAAATAGCGTATATTAGTATTCTGATAAAAAGTGCTGGATGTTTATTCAGCACTTTTTGCTTAATTGCAGTTATATAGATATCCGTGCTATTCTTAACCGCGCGGGTATTTGCTATACTGTCAAATGTAGACGAATGCTGAAATGAAGCGCTGGAAAGAACACTGGGAAAGGCTCAAAAAAACCGTAGGAATGCGGCTACTCATCGATACCTACAAGGGTTTTTTGCAGGATAATCCTATGCTATACGGGGCTTCTATTGCGTTCTATATGATTTTTTCCCTTCCTGCCCTATTGATTTTTGCGGTGTATATTGCTGGTATAATCTACGGCGAAGAGGCAGTAAAGGGAACCTTGTACGAGCAAATATCTACGCACGTAGGCGAGGGAATTGCTAAGCAAATTCAAAATATCCTCCGTAATGTTAACCTAAACGAATCGGGTACTGTAGCAAAAACCATAGGATTCGCTACCCTGATTTTTAGTGCTACTACCGTGTTTGTCAATATTCAATTAGCGTTAAACGAAATTTGGGGCGTACGGGCCAAACCCCGACGAGGCTGGCTTAAGCTAATTGTTGACCGCCTTTTTTCCTTCGTAATTGTAGTGAGCTTAGGGCTAATCTTAATTGCTTTCCAGATTATTGACCTGGCGCTGAAAGTATCAGAGGAATTTATTTCCCGCTACTTATCACAGTATTCTACTTACCTAATGCAACTAGCCAGCTTAACTATCAGTATTGCCATTGTGACCTTAGTGTTTGCGCTGGTCTTTAAACTACTGCCCGATGCAGTAATTCGCTGGCGCGATGTATGGGTAGGCTCACTGGTAACTACTGTTTTATTCGTACTGGGAAAAGAGCTTATTGGCCTGTACCTAACAACTAGCAATTTATCTACCTCCTACGGTGCGGCGGGCTCATTAGTCATTTTACTAATTTGGATCTACTATTCAGCGGTTATTTTTCTGGTTGGCGCGGAATTTACCAAAGCTTATTCTCATCATATTGGCGATACTATCGTACCCAAAAAGAACGCCGTACAAGTAATTAAGCAGGAAATTGAGCGGGAACCCGAACCTGAAAAAATTTCCACTTAATTAACTTAAAATACGCAACTTTTCCTTGGGCTTTACGATTAGTATGCTTGTACATTTTTACCAATATGATAACAATTCTTTCTTATATTTTCTTAGCTGTGTATTTAGCGGGAGTGCTTTATACCCTAGGCATGTTTTTCTATCTAATGTTGAGTCGGCAGAAAAGGAAACCTAGTTTTTTAACTAAGCATCAACGGCTGGTTAGATTTATTCGCAAAGCAGCGTAAACAAAATAGGGGCGGTCTTTTTAGGCCGCTTTTTTTGTGATTGAGGAGTTTTAACTAGTTTTACGAACACTAAAACTTTCCCTATGTATATTGGTCTTCTTCATCTACACTCCGCCCTTCGCTACGTTGTAGTTATATTACTCATTGCCGCCATCATCAAAGCGTTTTTGGGCTGGTCTGGTAATAAACCCTATACCGAAGCGGACCGAAAACTAGGGTTGTTCACCATGATTTCGGTGCACCTTCAGCTGGTGATTGGTCTTATTCTTTACTTTATTAGTCCAGTGGTGCAAAGCGCCTTAGCCGATATGGGAGCCGCTATGAAGAATACGGAACTTCGCTTTTGGGCCGTAGAACATATTGCCACTAATATTGTCGGAATTATTCTAATCACTATTGGCTACTCCACCGCCAAACGCGCCTCTACCGATAAGGCCAAGTTTATGCGTACCGCCTTATTCTATCTGATTGGATTCTTACTTATTATGTCAGCTATTCCTTGGCCCTGGAGTCGGGTAGCGAGGGGTTGGTTTTAAATTAAATAGGTATTGAGGACTGAGTATTAGGGACTAACAAGGCATCTAATTCCTAAACCCCAATCCCCAACCCCTAATACAGCCACTTACTAAACGCAACTAGCGGTTCGGGATAATCTTCACCCAGGCGAACGCCCATATTGGCCAGTTCCATCTGAGGAATTTCGGTAGGGTAATGAACCTTTTTTCCCGGAACATCCGATAGCTCAGGAATCCAATGGCGGACGTACGCACCCTGCGCATCGTAGCGTTGGGCTTGGCTCATAATATTGAAGTAGCGATTCGCCCGGGGGTCGTTACCTACTCCGGCTACGTAGTTCCAATTGCACCAATTGCTACAAACATCGTAGTCAATCAGCATGGTCTCAAAGTAGGAAGCTCCCCACGTCCAGTTTACTTTTAAATCTTTTGTCAGAAAGCTCGCTACGTTCTGCCGTCCGCGGTTCGACATAAACCCGGTAGCGTTAATCTCCCGCATATTCGCGTCAATAAAGGGAACACCTGTTTCCCCGTTCTTCCATTTGTGAAATAAAGCAATATCATCACGAAGGTCCGGGCTTGCTTCTTGAATTCCTCCGAATTGAAAGATGCGGTTACCGTATTTTTTGGTTATAAACCGAAAATAGTCGCGCCAGAGCAGCTCAAAGACCATCCAGTAAGTTGATTTATTCTTAACTCGTTCTCGCTCGTAGCGTTTCACCTCTTCGTAAATTGTGCGGGGTGAAAGCGATCCATTGGCTAACCAAGCCGAAAATTTAGATGAATAATCCGCACCCAACATTCCGTTCCGGGTCTCCTTATAACTTTTTAGGCAATCCTTCTCCCAAAAATAATCATGCAACCGGGCCAATCCTGCCGTTTCGCCTCCCCGGAAGGGTAAAACTGCTCGTTCATCTATTTCAACGTACGATAAGCCCAATTGCTCCAACGAAGGAATATCGTTAGGTTCAGTAGGATCAATGCTGTTAAGCGACTGAGGGGTGGGCACCGTATCTCTAACCTTGGTAATTTTCTCCGCTTCCCGCCTGTATTGAGAGAAAATGTCGGGCACATTGTTTATTGGCCAGGGAATATCGTCGACGTGTAGCAGGGTAGATTGCCAGATAAGTTCTAGTTCAATCCCCACAGGCGATAGTTTATCCTCAATCTGTTTTTCTACTGAAATCTCTTCGAAGGTCACCTCCTTACTGGCAAATACCCCAGAAGCTCCAACTTCCTTGGCCAACTGAGGAATAACTGACTCTGGTACTCCCTGGCGGATAATTAAGTCGGAGCCAATTGATCGAAGGTTATTACGAAGGTCTTGCAGCGACTCTAATAAGAACTGAGCGCGGTAGGAACCTGTTTTAGGCAATTCTAATTCAGTCTCTGCAAAGTGCCGAGGGTCAAAGCAATATACCGGATAAACCCGCTCCGATTTACGAATTGCTTCGGTTAAAGTAACATTATCGTGTAAGCGTAAATCGTTTCTAAACCAAACTATAGCAGCACCATTCATATCTTTCTGTTTAATTGTTATTTTAAACTATTAAACAACCTTCGCTAAGTAAAGTTTTGCTTCGCAATAGTTTTAACGCACTAAATAATAGTATTACTTTATTTTTAGAATATTTTCCACTGGATAAATATTTCGCTTCACTATACTAACTTTGCTTTTTCCCTAACTTTGCCATCAATGGAAGAACCAGTACAATCCATATGGGATCAACTAAAGGAGTGGGCACTCGCCGTTCATACTTGGTTCACAACCGATTTTGTGACCATTAATGAAAGTCACTTCGATCTGGCCGATATCATATTTTTCCTGTTTAGCATTGTTATGCTAATTTACCTTTCCAGCAAATTCAGGAAGTTACTGGTTAATCAGGTTTTAGCCCGATATAATTTAGATATTGGTATTCGCCAGTCGATTGGCACTATTGTTCGCTACACAATACTTGTACTGGGCTTTACCATTATTATTGACTCAGCCGGAATAGATTTGAGTTCGCTGACCGTACTGGCCGGTGCGTTAGGAGTTGGACTAGGTTTCGGTTTACAGAATATTGCTAACAACTTTATTTCGGGACTGATTATTTTGTTTGAGCGCCCTATTAAAGTAGGCGACCGTATTGAGGTTGGTGATATTAATGGCGATGTAGTAAATATTTCGGCCCGGGCCACTACCGTTATTACCAATGATAATATTTCTATCATTGTCCCCAATTCGGAGTTTATCTCTTCGCAGGTAATCAACTGGAGCCATAACGACCGGCGGGTGCGCTTCCGGTTTCCGGTGGGGGTTTCCTACCGAGAAGATCCGCAGAAGGTTAAAGACCTACTAATGGAGGTAATGAGCGAACATCCGGGCATCTTAAAAAATCCGCCACCCGATGTTTGGTTTACTGACTTCGGAGATAGCTCGCTCAACTTTGAAATGATGGTCTGGACATCGATGTACGTGCAACGACCCCAAGCGATGAAAAGCCAGTTATACTATTCGGTTTTCAAAAAATTTGGCGAACACGATGTAGAAATTC
>NZ_JBARYM010000180.1:0-2435 GCF_049647865.1 Tunicatimonas sp.
GGGCAGTACGTTATAATGAAGCAGGTAATTTGTAAATTAACCGAGACTTTTCAAACGATTGGCGTATGCATACTTTAGTAGAACAGATACTGGCTGAACCTCAGGCAAATATTCTTTTGCAGCAAGTACAGGCAGTATTGGCCGAAGAACAACAACGGCGGGAGCGTTTTTATGAAGAAATGACGGAACAACAAAAGGTTGAATTTATCAACGGACAAATTTTTATGCACTCACCGGTAAAAAAACGACATAATCAGGCTAATTTGCTATTAGCTAAATTAGTAAGCACCTATGCTGATTTACATGATCTAGGTTTCGTAGGTATTGAGAAAATACTAATCACCCTTACCCGCAACGACTATGAACCCGATATTTGCTACTTTAATAAAGAGAAAGCTCAGCACTTTACGGACGATCAAATGAAGTTTCCCGCTCCGGATTGGGTAGTGGAAGTGCTTTCTGGAAGTACAAAAGCCAACGACCGGGGAGTGAAATTTAAAGACTACGAAGCCCACAGAGTGCAAGAGTACTGGATTGTTGATCCTGAGAAAGAAGTTGTGGAACAGTATGTACTACAAAACGATTCTTATGAATTATTGCTAAAAACCGGGCAGGGCACCATTGCCAGCAAGGCACTTTCCGGCTTTGAAATTCCAGTTCGCGCCATTTTTGATAAGTCAATTAATTTAGAGGCTCTTCGGCAAATAGCAACGGCTAATTAACCGGATTCATCATGGTGCCGGCAAACAGAATAGCTTCGGTATGCTTCTCGCGAATGAAGTAAGCAAACGGGCGGTCAACTCGGATTACCCGAGGCTGAGGATCAGCACCTGAACTTCTTTCACCAATCACAACCGCCGTAGCCGCGGCAGCTTCCGAACCTTCTTCGTTTACTTCGATAAAAGCCTGATGAATTACGCGATCAATATACAGGTTCTCCCCATCGCCTTCATTGAAGAAGCCGCCGAAGTTAGCATCGCTAGTAAACGGAAGTTCCATACCCATCCCTTTCAGTACATCGTTGAGCTTTAGTTTGAACTCAGTTTTAAACTTAGGCAGCATCAGATGGATGCCAAGGATATCAGCCTGCTCTATCCAGTCAGTTAGGCTTTCAGTAGTTAAATCATTTACCAATTCAGCTACTGTGCTTTCCGGGGAGGGCAATAAAATGACCATGCTAAACTGCCCATTGCCGTAGGGAATCTCTAGCAGTTGAGTGCCATTTTCCTGGTAGTGGAAGCGTAACTTGGTGCCTTTGTTCGACATCATGGGTACCGAAACCGTACTGTCATCGGCCAAATAAAACGGTTCGTCTTTGGTGGCACTGGCGTTAAACTGATACTGCCAGTCGGCTTTGAAATAGATAGCGTTGATCAGAAACATCACATCGGTAGGATTGATTTGTTCTATCAGATTTTTGATTTTGCCTTGCGTTTGGTCTTCTACCCAGCCGTTGATCATGTCTTTAGACGCTGGATTTTCTAAATCCAGTCCCTCAATGCGTCCGTCGTAGTACTTCTGAATAAGCTCGTCAAAGCCATTTTGCAATGTGTAAGTGTCTTTAAACCAGATAGAGTTGGCAATGGCCAAAGCTACCTGCTGATCCATATTGAGCAGTTGCTCGACTAACTGCCGAGCCGCTTCGTTTACTTCTTCGTCGCTCAAGTCAGCTACGCCCAACGTTTCTTTCATCACAGTTTTGGTATCGCCGCTAGCGCCGTTCACGGTCATATGCAAGGCAATGTCTACGCTCAGGGGCGAGATGAAAATATTCTCATCCGGTTTTTGCTGTTGAATAGCTTTAAATAGGTTTACTGAAAAGGCGTTGGAAGTTTCTACCAGTGTTTCGGCTGAGCCGGAGACCGGGCGCAAATCCGGTGAATTGTTCTGGTTACCAACGGAGTCTTCGCTACAGCGTACAAAGGATAGGCTGGCAAACAAAGTGAAAAATACTATTGTGATTTTTGATAGCGTGCTAGTTCTCATAAAAAGGGGGATTACTCAATGGTTTGAGGTTCGTTGGTATTCATTATAACTTCGTATACCCCGCCTTCATCTAAGGCTAAAAATATTCTTTCGGTACTTTCCGTACTGATCACTTTAAGATCAAAAATGCCCCCCTGATCTTCATCGGCATAAGTATCTTCTTCCCAAGTATCTCCGCCGTTCTGAGAATAATACAAGGTTAAGGGTTGTTGCTCGGCTGCCTTTATCCATTTCCCCGCAAAGACTAAATCAGGATCGTTATCGCTGACACCTACCCCAAAGAAGAAGTGAGCTTCTTCGTGACGATCGATCAAGGTCTCCCAAGTATTTCCTGCGTCAGAAGTTTTATTGAGTTCACCCTCCCAACCTACATATATGTTTTGCGGACTACTATTATCAAAAACAATCGCTTTGGTAACGGTTGGATTCGGCACCAAATCATTCCACTC
>NZ_JBARYM010000181.1:0-2917 GCF_049647865.1 Tunicatimonas sp.
GGCGGCTTCTACCGTATAGTAGTCGTGCTTCAAGTAGCCCATTACTTGCTTGTTTTCCAATATCCAGCACTCGCTGGCGCAGCTAAAGCCTAACCAGTCATTAAAACCATGATCCATTGGCCCGTCGCTGACGGGTTGGTTCAGTGCCAGATTAGCCCCATTATTATCAGCCCGAAATTCCCCGTATCCAACGGGTTTGTTGCCATCGGTAGTAGGGAAGGTTGTACCTAGATGCCACTTACCAAACCCGGCGGTAGTGTAGCCCGCTTCCTGTAGCATTTCGGGTAATGTCATCAACTCATCATCAATTAAGGAAGGTTCGTAGTTGGCCATTACGCTATTGGGCTTCCAACTGCGAAAGGGATAGCGCCCTGTCATGAGCGCGTATCGCGTAGGCGAGCACACGGCTACCGGACAGTAAGCATCGGTAAGTCGGATACCCTCGGAAGCTAATCGGTCTAAATTAGGAGTGGGTACGAGTGAATTAGGATTATAGGCTCCTATGTCACCATAGCCCAGATCATCGGCCAGAATAATAAGAATATTGGGTTTGTTTGTTTTCTGTCCAGATACATACTTAGGTAGCAATAATAGATTGAAACTGAGAAGGATTTTAGTAGTAAATCTTAGTATGAAGGTCATGAGGTTTTTGATGAAGCTGCTGAGTAATTTATACAATTTAAGGTAGTGTGAAAAATTAATCTTCACACTACCTTGATACTCTACTACCAGCCAGGGTTTTGATCTGCCTGCGTCAGAGCTTCATTATTATCAATTTCCTCCTGAGGAATAGGCCATAAAAGCACCCGAGGGGCATAGTTAAATCCGGAAGCGATTAATAATTCTTCTACACGGTCGTAGCGTAGCATATCAAACCATCGCTTACACTCTAGTAAAAACTCTTTCCCTCGCTCATCAAAAATAATATCTAAGTATTCCTCTGACGTGAGTCCAGCCGCAAAATCTACCGTAGGGTCTGGGGTGGATATATCTCTGCCGTAAGCTCTTCGGCGTATCATGTTGATATACTCCAACCCCTGAGCTGATAGTGTACCAGTGCCGCGAATTTCAGCTTCAGCAAAAACGTATAGAGCATACGGATAGCGATAGACTGGAAAATCATTTCCGTGATTACCCTGAGCTTCACTATCAATATATTTTTTGTACAAAATGGGCTCACTAGCTGTAAGAAAAACCGAATCTTCAGGAGTATTGTAGAGATTTAAATTACGGCGAAAATCCTCAGCATCCCAGGTAGATAGAAAGGATTCTGTATTACCTAATATGGTTCTAAATCCCGATGAAGAATAGCCCGCATTAACATTATGCGTATATACTGGAAGCGAACTGCCTTGTCCGTCGATACGAGAGAACTTGATAGAGAACACATCCTCCGAAGTAGTCTGACGGTTTACATCGTATACGTCTAATAACACCGGTTCCAAGAAGTATTCTCCTGAACCAATAACCTCTTGAGCTTTTTGCTGAGCTTCGTTGTAGCGCTCCAAGGTTAGGTAAATATCAGCCAGCAGCAGTTGCGCCGCCCCAACCGTAGCTCGAAACAGCTCAGTGGGAGCAGTTTGCTCCGATTTTAGTTTTAGCCCGTCCTCGGCAACTAGTAAGTCTTCCAAAATTAATTCGTAAATCTCAGCCACCGGAGCGCGGGGGAAGGAAAAGTCAACAATCGCGTCAATCTCTTCTTTCTGCAACGGCACTGGACCCCACAAGCGCACCAAATTAAAGTAATTTAGTGCTCGAACGAAGTGCGCTTCGGCTATCGTGCGGGCTTTCACATCTTCGCTAATTTCTATCGCTGGGACTCTAGCAATAGCCGCGTTGGCCCGGTTAATAGACAGGTAGGCTGATCGCCATATGCCAGCAATTCGGTCAATATTACGGGAGTCTAATTCGTACACGCCAGGAGGCTGGTGCGAGCCTCTTCCCAAGCAGTATTCCGCTTTCATTTCAACCTGAGCGAAAAACTGTTGACCGTAGTAGGCACTGGTAGCAAACGGCTCGTAGGCGGCGTTCACCACCGCAATTGCATCATCTTCGGTCTGGTAGAATTGACCCTCAGATAAAAAATCAATGGGTTCTTCGTCCAGATAGCTGTCACAACTCATGACTAGCATAGTGGGTAGTATCAGAAGTATCTTTTTCATCGTAGTTGCTTTAGAATTCATATTCTTAATGTTAAAAGCCGAGATTAATGCCAAATGTGTAGGTTCGGGCTGATGGATAGCCAGACAAGTCTAACCCTAAACGCAAATCTGATCCCCCTCCCTGGGTGTTAATTTCAGGATCGTACCCGGTGTAGTCAGTGAACGTGAGTAGGTTTTGAGCACTAGCGTATATCTTCAATTTACGTAACCACGATACTCCCATATCTGAAAGAGGAAAGTTATATCCTATCTGGACATTCCTTAACCTCAGATAGGAAGCATCTTCTACGTAGGAGTCAGATCCCCGAAATCTAATGCCTGACCGGGGACGAGGATAGCGGGCATCAGTGTTTTCGGGCGTCCAGAAGTCGGTTACTTCCACCAGTTGATTATACCCGCGGGTTAGCGAGTTGGCACTGCGGAAACGATCAAATCGGATCACCTCTACTCCTTGCACTCCCTGGAAGAAGATATTGACGTCAATTCCTTTGTAAGAAAAGTTAGAATTTAACCCGTAAATAAAGTCGGGAAAAAAGTCACCTAGAATCGTGCGGTCATTATTATTGACCCGGTCATCACCGTCTAAGTCGCGGTAGGTGAGATCTCCATTTTCGTCTAGCTCCCCTTCAACAAAGCCGTAATAGGAAGCCAGCGGTTCCCCTTCCCGAACGATATGGAACGCTCCCCCTGAAGCACCTCCCGGTAAGTTATTAGCAAAAACATCATTTCCATCTTTAAGACTCACAACCTCATTC
>NZ_JBARYM010000182.1:0-4541 GCF_049647865.1 Tunicatimonas sp.
TTTTGCCCTTATAATCGCGGTCATTATTAGCACTGCTACTGCTCACGGACAGACTAAAACTGCTTCCAAGACTCCCTTCACCAAAATGTATCTACCAGTCTGGCAGGTCGCTGCCGAACACTGTTTGGATGTTGCTAAAGCAATGCCCGAAGAACTGTATTCGTACCGGCCCACTGAAGTAAGCAAGACTTTCGGGGAACAGATGGTTCATATTGCGCATACGGTAGAGCTGCTTACCCAACGTTATGTGCAGGGCATGGAGGTAAAACCCAATACTCCTGATGCGTCTAAGATGACCAAAGCTGAGATTCTTTCGTTGCTAGAAGAAGGGTTCGCTTATACCACCAACGTAATCAACACCATTGAGCAAGTGCAATTGGATGAGACTTGCGTAATGTACCACAGCGGTAATACCGTAAGTAGGGCGTTCGCCTTTTTCTACGTACAAGATCACATGAATAACCACCGAGCCAAAGCAAATTTGTATCTCCGAATGAACGGGATACAACCCCCGGAGTACACCTGGTGATTGACAAATACACTAACTTAACGTATTCTAAGTTTTATCATTTAGATTACAATGGTCCATGTGTGAGTGCAGTTCGGTTGAAAATACATATATCCCTTCGGTTGAGCTATATGACAAGACCTTGGTTTCAGCGGCTTTCCAAAGATGCCCGAATTTTAGAGGCGAGTCTAAATTACTGCACTGCTCTTACACGTTACTGCCTACAGTTGTTTTTCCGACTCTTTTGTAAAGAAAGATATTATTTTAGCCTGATATTCTTCTCTGTCTTCTGATTTGATTATTTCTGCGTGCTTTGCGTCCTCTACCAGCCAAAGTTCAGTTGGTACCGGACTATTTTTCTTAAACCTTTCTCCCATTTCATAAGGAACCCAAGTATCGTTTTTAGAATAGATAAGTAATAAAGAATTTAGATTCTTAGCCTCTTTAATTCGTTCAATCATCTTAATCTTTTGCTTGAATCTGGGCAAAACGATGTTAAGGAGTTTTAACGTTTTGTAAGCGAAAGGAAATCTTTTCCAAAATTCATCCAAGGTTGTCGCTGCACTTTCTATTATTGCGAATTCGTAAGGATGGGTTTCATCTGCAAACGCAATTGTTGCCCATTGTCCGCCTAAAGATATACCGAAGTACCCCACAGGAATATTTGAGTTGATTTTTTCTGCTTCCTTACCAATCGCGACTATGTCCTCAAAATACGAGAAATTTCCGTGGGTGCTTTCTCCGAACCCATTAATGTCAAAAATCAACGTATTGAAACCAGCTTCGCGCAAAAATTGCGTGTAACCTCTTTTTACAAAGTATCCTTTTGCCTCTTTTCCCATCGGGTGGCCTAAGACAACAGTAGCCTTTTGCTGCCTGGTTTCTGATTCTGCATAGAGCCCCTTTATAATGCCACCGCTTTTACTTTTGACGGTTACTGATTTCCATTCTGGTAGCTCGGTTTTCGGGATAGGGTTTATCCATTTGACCATGAATCTGCCAAAAAATGGATACTTGAGTAGTTTGTAAATCATTTTTTGCGAGCAAGATAAAGAATGTATTCAAGCCCAAAATTGACCTCATGTTAGGAAATTATTCTTTGTCGAATTCGGCTTAAGCTTTCTGGTTTTATGCCCAAGTATCTAGAAATATCTTTAACCGGTATTTGCTTTACTATTTCAGGTTTTGAGTTAATCAGCGTTAAATATCTTTGTTCTGCTGTTTTAGTTAGTAACTCTTTTTCTCTACTTACCTTTCTTGTGAACAGCTTTTCAGTTTCAATCCTCCCTAACTTGTTGGCTATAAGCGAAGATTTGTAGGTTTCTTTCAGTTCTTCGTAATTTATGACCTCAACGGTGCAATCTGTAAATGCTGAAATACGAACGTCGGATAGCGTACCAAGAAGCAATGAACTATATGAGGCAAAAAATGAATTTTCAAAAAAGAAGTCCAAAATCTTGCGCTCCTTTTCCGTTTCTATCTCTACAACTACAATCCCGCTCTTCAGGAAGTAGACGCACTCTTCAGCTTGTTTGAAATTAGTAAAAACTGAATTTTTATTCACCCCTTTTCCAATTGTCTTAAAGGGTAGTTCGCCATCAAAATTAGCATCGACGTTCCGTTTTATGTATTGAGCAAGGGTCATTTACAATTGTAAGCGATGTATACATGAGAACCTAGGTAATATCTCACAGATGAACAGTATGAATGCATTGTATAATTACTTTCTACTGTAAATGCAGATGGCAGAAGTATACAGTTAGGACTATTTTATAGAAATGCATTCAAATCTAACTGTAAAATTTCCGAGTAAGAATTATCTGGTTCTACATCGCCGTCTTTAGCATAGCGAAGCCACCGTTTCGCGGCGTAATCATAAAGAAAGCCTTCTTCCGTACCGTACTCAAACTCTTCTATCAAACGAATTATCTTTTTGGTGTCATTCTTCACTCCGGTGGTATGGCATACTTCAATAATAATTGGGGTTCGCTGGTGCTCGTTATCGTAGAGTAATACGTCGGGAACTGGACTGGTTTGCCCTTCATCTATCATTGCCGCCGTGGAACGGGTTCGGAGTAAGGGTTCTAAATCTATCTTCTGCTCTTGATAATACAGGAAGCCTAAGCCAGTGGTGAGCTTACTAATAATTCGCTGGTGTTCTTTGGGTGCGTTGATATCTATATTGATAAGTTGTTCGGGAAATAGCATAGTCTACCAGTTTTAGTACAGAATATAGCAAAAGGCAGGGACAAAACAGAGCTTAACCGTTCGCCACCCTTTGAACGAACTCCAGTGTATTCACTCCGTCGGCGTAGTCCCATAATTCGGGTTGTTGGGCTTGACCGAATGGAACGTAATTTGGCTGATCAGCGTAGACGGGTTGCTGCGCTACTACGCACTGAATTTTCTCTTCGTTTGCCAGCAGTTTTTGCTTTAACTCTTCCTGATTTTCATAGTGTTCGTAGTACACCACTGAAATGGGTGAAACCAGTTGGTCGCTCTGGCGAAACAAGGCAAAGCCAGTGTCCAGAAAAGGTTCTCGGTTAACTAAGTAAATAGACTTATTATAATCGTAATTGTTATTGTATTTGTGGTGGTGTGCTACCGATTGGTAAACCTCTAAAGCTCGGAAAAGCGGTTCAAAATTATAGTCTTCCGGTACAAAAAGCTTGGATACATTCCTGCAACCCAAGCCAAAGTAGCGAAAAACATCTTCGCCTACTGCCCGTAATTCGCTTTCAGTCTCTTTGCCGCTCAATACAGCTAATCCGGTACGATTCTTCCGAATGATGTGCGGATATTTCGCAAAGTAGTACTCGAAGTAGCGAGAGGTGTTATCACCTCCGGTAGCAATAATAGCATCTGCGGTATTAAGTTTATCTACTACGGTGATGTATGAAACTAGTTGAGGTTCTAATTCAGTAATGATATTAATGATGTAGCGCATCAGAAACGAATCTTGCGAGCTGAGCTTAATCAGCGCGTGCTGGCCACATATTAGCACAGTTAATAAATCATGAAAACCCACCCAGGGAATATTTCCGGCCATCACCACACCGATTTTCTTAACAGAGCTAGGTTGAGTAGCAAGGTGGCCGACCCACCGAATTAGCTTTTCTTCACGGAGGTAGTATTGTACGCCTTCTTTAGCAAATAGTACGCTTTCTTCGGTAAACCAAGCATTGTTGGACCGAGCTCGCTGCACTAATTCATTCTGTTCATTTTTGTCTAAGTTCCTTAGCACAGTTCCCACTGCGATAAATACGCGTATTCGTTCGTTTAGAGTAAGCATTATACTACTTTTTGGGGTTTCTTTTGGGGATAAAACCAAAGTTTCGTTACTTCGTTACAAAAGTACAATCAAGATTTATTGTTTAACAATTATTAGAAAACTAACCTGACTAATCAGGAGAATATTTGTAAGGTTAGTATTTTTGGTAGGGTTGCAACCCGTTATAAATAAGAAGTAAGCTATGGCAATAATAATTACCGACGAGTGCATCAACTGTGGTGCTTGTGAGCCGGAATGCCCCAATACGGCGATCTACGAAGGTGGAGTAGAATGGAGTTGGGCTGATGGAACCGATTTGCAAGAAATTGAACTGGAAGATGGCACCATGGTAGAGGCTACGGAATCTCAGGAACCGGTGTCCGATGAATTTTACTATATCGTAACCGGTAAATGTACCGAGTGTATGGGATTTCATGAAGAGCCTCAGTGTGCGGCGGTCTGTCCGGTAGATTGCTGTGTAGAAGATCCCGATGCTCGTGAAAGCGAAGAAGAACTGCTCGGAAAGCAAGCGTGGATGCATAACTAAGGAAACCGGACAATTGTGTTAGTGATTATCACGAATAATTTTGTAAAACAATTTCGCCAGTTAGTTTTTCTCCTTTCCCCATTGGTGAAGGGTTACCGTGGCGCGGGGTCAGGGGGATTTTTACTATGTTGAGCACAAGTCTGAAGACCCTATAGTTATTTATCCGTGATAATGTCCATTCATATTTTCCGATCTTCGGTTTCCTGCTTCCGATC
>NZ_JBARYM010000183.1:0-8100 GCF_049647865.1 Tunicatimonas sp.
TTCCACTCCCGTGCTTTACGGTTCTATCTTTGGTATAGCGACTTATTTTTACAAACGAAATCAGTATTTTGATTTTTGAATTTGGTAACGTGTAAATTATTGGATATCCACCAGTTTGCGTGTAATATCCTCCACCTGTTTCTTCTCCAACTAATATGATACCTTGATTTTTACAGAATAGAGCAAAACTTGAACCTGCCGAAAAGGTTTTCCCACCAATCAATACGTAAGTTTTTCCTTTAAACCTTTTCTTGTTTGGAATCATTAATGATTCATTCTCGTCGGTTATTGCTACCCATTCGTTTTCTTCCTTTGAAGCATTTTGGTAATACTTTTCAAAAAATGTTTCGTACGTATATCCGTTCACTAAATTTTGACTATGATTCACTTCCGGAAGGCTAGAAGTAGTTACGCTTGAAGACTGTTGTTGCTTAAATGGCCGATGTGCTATGTATGAAAAAGCGTTAATACTATTTAATGGATACCCGCCTTCATTTTGTCTGATATCAATAATCAGATTCTCAGCTTTTTTCCGATTGATGTTTTTAAAAATAACTTTTAGTTCAGATTGAAAATTTTCAACATCTAACTGGAAAGAATTCATTGTCAAAACGGCTGTATTAACAGAATCAATAAAATATACGAACGGTTCTTTTTTCCCTATTGTGTTTTTTACAAATTGAGCTTTATTTGAAGCATTATGATATACTGAAAAATAGGAGTTTCTATTCACAAATCTGCCACTAATATTTTCAAAAGATTGACTTTTAATGTTCTTCGTTACCTCCTCATTAGTAGACGTTTTGTATTCTATTTGATAGGAATCTTTAGTGCCAAATTCATAAAAATGTAGAATACCAAATTCTCGTTCTATCTGTCTATCTTTTTTGCTCGTATTATATCCATCTGACGGAGCATATTTCAAAAACCTATTTCTTAATTCTGTTGCGCTGATGTTATTTACGGAAATAATTTCAGCCCCTATTGGAATTCCAAAATCATCTGTATCAGTATAAAATTTTCCATCGATTATTTTTAGCAACAATGGAAATAGTTTAGGTATTGAAGTTAGCTGTGGGCGCATAACTATTAAGTGTCCATCTCTGGCGTAGTCTGTCAGCTCTGTTATGGATTTGTATAAATCATTATTCCTTTTGATAGTCTTTATTTTTTCATTTTCAAAGTCTGTAAATAAGCTATCCCATTCGGACCGAGAAGTATATTCATAAAGGCTAGGATACCCTTGGGTCAAAATGTTTTTTAGAATAGAGTAATCTTCCATTACTTGTTCTTTAGTCAATTTGTCCTGACCAAAAACATACAGGGGGCAAAAAATAATTACGAATAGTATGGGTTTTGTTTTCATCTTGCGTGTGGTAACGGTTTACAAGCCGTTACCTTCAGTTTTAAAGTGAATTTATAACATCGTGTCCGTTATTTATTTCTGGGACAAAAGCCTTTAATTTTTTGGGTGTATACCACTT
The DNA here is from genome assembly GCF_049647865.1 of Tunicatimonas sp. Classification (NCBI taxonomy): domain Bacteria; kingdom Pseudomonadati; phylum Bacteroidota; class Cytophagia; order Cytophagales; family Catalimonadaceae; genus Tunicatimonas; species Tunicatimonas sp. The sequence continues at coordinate 1,485 of NZ_JBARYM010000183.1, forward strand.
TGCAACTCCGTATTTCGCAGCCGAATAATTGAGCACTACATCTTCTCTTTTACCATTTTCAAAGTGTGAATAAGACTTCAAATTTGTCACATCTGGTAGTCTTTTAAATTATCAGATTTTATTCTTAAAGAATCTATTGAATGATAACTTCTATGGTCTACTTGCATGGCTAATCCTTCATCAAACCAAGTTGGTAATTTAAATTCTCTATTAAAAAAACCTATCCTTTCATATAACTCCGTAAGATAAACCCAACTTGCTGCGTAAGTCAGTTGTGTGGGATGCCCGCTGCCACGGTGGCCGCGTTTATTTCCAGTATATTTTTTCCCTACTTGTTTTCACGTAATAGCGTATCTAGTGGACTGATCATGTGCTGCATGTACTGATTATGCATCATTCGCTAACTGCATGCGTAAAAGTATCAGTAGTTTTTCTATTCTACAGCGGCTACTACGTATAGACAGACCGCTCGGGGCTGCTTTTACGGCCAGATGAATATTTCTCATCGCACCTGTTCATATCTAAATTCTTCAACGATCGCTCAAACTGCTGATAATACGCTTGATTAGGGCTATTGAATACTTCTATTGAACTTCCTTTTCTGTCTTTCTTCATTGTATGTTTAATTTTTGCTATCTCTACTCACCGACTACTACTGAGTCGCGAACTACTGACGAAGCTCCGAAAAAACCCAATGCGTAATTCTGCTCGTCGGTTACATTAGTAATATTTCCTCGTACTGGATCAGGCGGGGTGTCAAAGAGCCCACCGACACCCGCAGTAAGCTGTTGTACCCGAATCAGGAAATCTCCAAAATCTTCTGAGATCGAGAGCTGCTCTAACGTAAGTTTATCTCCTACCGCCATCGTTCTCTCTAAAATGAATTCCGTTACTTTAATCTGCTCCCCATCTACAAATTCGTCCGAAAAAGCTACTATGTCTTCGGGGCTACTTTGTAGCGTGTCATTTATATAAAACTTCCAGCGGTAGTAGTCCTCCGAATTCTTTAAATCAATAAATTCCCAGGCAGGATAGTAGCCTTCGTCTTCTACGTCGGGCGAGTCTCTGAAAACCGTATACACCGTATCTAGTGGGGCTACCGGAAATAACGCTTGAAGGGTGGATTCGTAGCGTTGCCCCTCGCTGGTTTCTATCCTTAGTGTGTAGTGCTGACCAACTGCCCCCCGAAAATCAGCTTGGTATACCCCCGGTTCAGCTTCGGTGTAGTTGAAGGTTTCACCCGTTTTGGTTTCTACCGATACTGCCGCCTCCGTTTCAGGTGGTAGATCGCCTGACTCAAAGTAGGGTGCTGAATTTTTTAATAAGACCGTTTGCATATCTCGGTCGTCATAGACCCAACCGTCCACTACTAGTCGGGGCTCACCCCTGGGAGCTTCTACCTCAATCACATCTTCGCAAGCCGCCAGTAGTCCGCAGCTTAGCAATCCCAGTAGATAATAGCGTTTTAATTTCTTCATAGTTAATTAAAATGTAAAGTTGTAAGTAACCGAGGGAATAATGTTGCCGAAGATAGATAGCTGCACCGCTTCGGTGGCGTTAGGATTGTTTTCGTTCGGGCGAAAGAATACTGAGTAGGGATTTCGACGAGCGTATACGTTATACAATCCGAAGTTCCAGCTACTGCGCCACCGTCGGCCAGGTTTGGGTTGTGGCTCGTAATTGACCGACAAATCCAACCGGTGATAGTCGGGGGTGCGAGCGCCGTTGCGCCCGGTATAGTCGGGTACGACAATGCCGTCGTACTCAAATCGCCCCGTAGGAATGGTCATTGGGCGACCCGTCATATACGCAAAGTTGGCCGAGGCATTCCATCGCTTGTTGATATTGTAGTTAAGCACCACGGATACATCGTGGGGCTTATCATAGTTAGAAGGGTAGTATTCGTTATTATTAATCCCGTCTACCTGCCGCTCAGTACGTGAGAGCGTGTAGCTGATCCAGCCCGTCCAACGTCCGCGAGGCTTCTTTAGTAGCAGTTCCAATCCGTAGGCCCGTCCTTCCCCTTCCAGCAGTTCGGTTTCTACGTTTTCGTTTAGAATCAGTTCCGCACCGTTCCGAAAATCAATCAAATCTTGAAATTGCTTATAGTATACCTCCGCTGAGAATTCAAACGTGTTTTCCCGAAAATTACGAAAGTAGCCTAATGCCACCTGATCGACAATTGCCGGGCGAATATAGCGATTAGCGGGTGTCCAGAGGTCAATAGGAGTTGCTGCGGTAGTATTAGAAACTAGCTGTAAGTACTGAAACATACGGTTATAGCTTACCTTCAGTGCGGTTGCTTGATTTAATGAGTAGTTCAGCGAAAAACGAGGTTCCCAGCCATCGTAGAATTTGATAATCTCCCCTGCCCCGTACGATACCGTATCGACCACCGCATTGTCGGGAGACGGATTATTGTTCTCATACGCAAACACATCGCGTTCTCCTACATTCATAAACGCCGAGTACCGCAACCCGTACTGTAGTGTAATTCGGTCGCCAAACTTTTTCTCATGGCTGATATAGGCTGCCGCCTCAAGCGCGTGTTCTTTGTCAATTTCTAAGGGCGATTCCGGCGGTTCATCAGCCAGACGAATAGTTACACTGCCTGGGTTAAAGTCGTACAGAATACCACTCACTCCAAAGTCTAGGGTGCTACTGGGTGAAGCAAAGTAGGTAAAGTCCGCTTGAAGATTACGGTTCGTCACTCCTGACTGCCACTCAAACTCCTCCAGCGTAGCATCTCCGCTGTTCTCCGAAAAGGCCAGCTCGTAGTTGTAGTCGCTATAAATTGCCGTAAAGTTAGAAAATAGCTTATCGCTAAACAGGTGGTTCCAGCGTAAAGTACCCGTCCGATTACCCCAGGCAAATCGCACCCCGTCTACAGCTCCGCTGAACACATCTCGGCCAAAATACCCGGATAAATACAGCCGGTTGCGATCGTTAATTTTGTAGTTAATCTTCGTGTTTAAATCGTAGAAGTAGACGATGCTACTATTGATGTCTTCGTTGTTAGACAAGCGAAGAAACAGGTCGCCGTAGGAACGGCGGCCAGCGATCATAAATGAGCTTTTATCCTTCTGAATGGGCCCTTCCAAAAGCAGGCGACTGCTAATCAGCCCGATCCCTCCTTTTAATCCGAACTTCTTCGTATTCCCTTCTTTCTGCCGGACGTCCAGTACCGAAGAGAGCCTCCCGCCGTACCGAGCGGGAACCCCTCCTTTGTATAGTTTAATATCTTTGACAGCATCGGGGTTAAAAACCGAGAAAAACCCTAACAGGTGCGAAGAACTAAACACGGGGGCTTCATCCAGTAGAATCAGGTTTTGGTCTACGCTACCGCCTCGTACATTAAAACCGGGTGCACCCTCCCCGACGGTAGAAACCCCCGGCAGTAGTTGAATGCTACGGATCACATCTACCTCACCCAGCAAGGCGGGCATCTTCTGAATGGTTTGAATATCCACCTTGGCGGTACTCATTTCCATTTCCTGAACTTCCGGAACGGTCTGATTGACAGTGACCACAATTTCTTCTAGTTGTACCTCTTCGGAGGCCATCTCAATATTAAGGGTCTGGTCTTCCTCAATGGGTACAGTCAATGTTTGTCGTTGATAACCAATGTAGCTCAATATTAACGTGTAATCAGCAGGCAGCACTGAGAGTGAGTAGTAGCCATAGGCATTGGTAACCGTACCCGTTTCTAGCTCCTGAACGTAGACCGTAGCCCCAATCAGTTCTTCACCGGTGGCGGCATCGGTTACGTAGCCACTAATGGTAGCTTTTTCTTGTTTTACCTTTTTCTTTTTTTTCCGCTTCTCCCGCAGAATCAGTACTTTCTCATTCGCCGTCTTATATTGAATTTCGTATTCGCTACTGATGAGGTCTAGGAAGTAGCGCAGGGAACCTTGCTTTTTAGCAAGCGTCACCTCGGACTCGAGGGGGATACGGTTGCTGTATGAGAACGTATATCCGCTCTGGGAATCTAGCTCTTTTAATAGATTCTTAAGCGTAAGGGTATGTTTAGTAAGCGTTACCTCAGCATCGAGCGAAGCTGGGATCTGCGAGGACACGCTTAAGCAGATAAGTGCTAATGATAGTAGTTTCATGAGTTAGTTAATGAAAAATGTAATCTGATTACCTTTGTGGGTGTAATTAATATCAAGGACCGTAGCTACTTCTTGCAGTACCGCCGATAACGGCTGACGCTGAAAAGTGGAAGTAAGCCGCAGCTCGCGTAGCGCTTGGTTCTCAATTTGTATGGCTATTTTGTAGTGGCGAGCTATATCCTGAACCACTCGGGGGAAGAGCGTATCGTCAAAGCGCAGCGTACCGGTTTTCCACGACAGGTAGTTAATATCACTGTTCGTAGATTCTTGTAATTGTGATCCGGGTTGGTAGGTGCCTACTTCATCAGGAGTAAGTAATAGTGTATCCTCTTGGTAAGAAAAGGCTACCTCTCCGGAGTTGACGGTCACTTTCACTTCTTGTCCGACCTGTTTCACGTTAAAACTGGTACCCACTACGCGAACTGTCGTAGAATCAGCGCGTACGAAGAACGGAATCGCGGCATTGGGTACTACTTCAAAGTAGCCTTCTCCGATTAGCTGGACCGTACGGGTTTGCTTCCCAAAGTCTTCATTATAGGTGAGCGTAGCTCCTTGGTTTAGATACGCTTGGCTGCCATCGGGTAAAGCTATTGGTAGTAAACTGTCCTGGGCTACATAATTGTACTGAGCTAATTGAGTAGCGTCGGGCGAGTTAAGCTGTCGTACCCCCCAGATAGTAACAATCAATAATGTCACCACGGCAGCCACCTGCCAACCCCATCGGTATACAGCAGATAATTTTCGTACTGGAGCCGCGGCTTTCTGGGGAACTCCCTGCATCTTATTCCAGAGTAGCATCCAGTCAGCTTGCGTATCTAGTTCAGATAGAGGACCAACCTGGCCTGCCTGCTCCCATAGTTCGCATAACTGTTCCCACTCTCTTCTATTTTCAGGGCTATATTGAATCCACTGTAGTACGGCGGCTTGCTCTTCGGGGCTTAGTTGCTCTTTTGCTTCTAAGTAGCGAATTAGCAAGATGGGGTCTAATGGGTTATTTTGTTCCATACACCTCTGAGACAGACCTCAGTGCTGAAACACGTATCCGCTTATTTAAAAACTTTTAGTTACCCGTCAAAAAGCCTACAATCAGTAGGAAAAGGGCTTTTCGAAGCAGTTTAAGGGCTTTGCTGATTTGAGTTTCCACGGTGCGTTTAGAAAGATTGAGTTGATCGGCAATTGCTTGGTTACTCAAGTCTTCAAAGCGGTTCATCGTGAAGATACGCCGACACTGGTCGGGAAGTTGTTCTATAGCTTGGTAGATTCGCTGTTGGGCTTCAGCTTCTTCCAGCCCATCAGCATATTCAGCCTCAGGTTGGTAAATAGCAGCTTCCTGATGATGATGGCTTCGCCGCTTTTCCTGATCAATGGAATTCAGGCAGGTACGATAGACAGCCTTAAACAAGTAGGCCTTAAGCGATTGCTGAATAACCAGGGTTCTCCGCTTCTGGTATAGTTTAATAAATACCTCTTGCACAATTTCTTTAGCGGTGTCCATCTCGCCTACGTACTTAAATGCAAAGGTAGTTAACCTGGGGTAATACTCCGTAAATAGGTCTTTATAGGCTGCCTCGTCACCGCACTGAACTCCGGTCAAAATCGCTTCATCAGTTAAAGATAAAGCAGGTTCGATTAACCTCGCAATAGTATTGTTATTTGGGATCAATGTAGTAGGAATAATATTGCATGTATCAGTAAGAAACTAAAAGACTTAAGCATTTATCGTATAGAAAAACTCATCTACTGCTTCTGAAGGTGATCCGTTCTAATGCGTTCCGTAACTCTATTAATACTGACATATCTTGAGGCTTAGAGGTAAGATTTTTACCGGCCCTCGTAGCTGGTCAATTTATGTGCCACAATAAATTACGACTTCTTTTCGCTCTATCAGACGATAACTACTGTAAGAAGTGTCCACTAACGAACGCTTCCGTTCGGAAACGGGCTCCACCCTTCCGGAATCACCCCCAACTCACTAGGTACCATTTCTCCGCCAGAAGATTGGTAGGGTTCACCATTTTCATTAGGGAATTCAAAGTCTACAAACCAGCGTTTGAAGATGGTTCTGGCCAGTTCTTCCAGATTTTGATTGATGCGGTTGTTGAGTTCTATTTTATCATCCAGGCTGGAAAGAATTTCGGCTATGGCTTTCTGGGTTTTTAGCGGTGGTAAAGAAAGCGGTAATTGATAAAAATCTTCTCGGCTTGTAGATGGAATTGCTGAACCGCTATCCATTCCATTAATATCTACCGTTAAAAGATTATAATAGGCATACTCTAAGTCAGTAATTGGCCCTTTTGGTTTCAAAAAAAATGCTTTATCTATTACAAAAAAAGGTCTATCGCAGTAATGCACCCCTCTGTATGCACCTTTTCGCCCAATAATTACCGAAGGAAAATCGCATAATGGTTTTTCAGTAGAGCCAATAGGTCCGTTTGTCCCAAATACTGGTACATTTCCATTTCCTTCTCTATAATTAGGGCTTCCTCAGATAGCTCAAGATCTGT
>NZ_JBARYM010000184.1:0-2484 GCF_049647865.1 Tunicatimonas sp.
CACCTGAAGTAACCGGAATGTGATTATTCACCGGGCTGCTAAATGCTACTGCATCTGTTTGGTTCAAAATCTCATTAGGCAAAGCATCGGGAGTGAGGCGGTCGGTATCGGCCAAAATAACAGCGCGCTCCACTACGTTGCGCAACTCACGAATATTCCCGGGCCAGTTGTAACGTTTTAGATAATCTAAAAATTCAGGGTCAATGGTGGAGATCGATTTATTGGCGCGTTCGGCATGTTCTTTTAGTAAATGTATCACCAGTAAATCAACATCTTCTCGCCGGTCGCGTAAAGCGGGGAGATCAATAGTGAAAGCACTTAGGCGATAGTATAGGTCGCGACGAAACGCTTCATTATCATCATTAACTAACTCTCGGTTAGTGGCAGCAATAATGCGAATATCTACCGGAATAGGTTCCGTCTCGCCTACCCGATTAAGCATACGAGTTTCCAAAACTCTTAGCAGCTTAGCCTGCAACTCCGGCGACATTTCTCCTAGTTCATCCAGAAAAATAGTACCGCGGTCGGCTGCTTCAAAGTACCCTTTCTTATCGGAGCTGGCTCCAGTAAATGAGCCTTTTTTGTGCCCGAACAATTCAGATTCTTGTAAATCTTTAGGAATAGCGGCGCAGTTAATCGCTACGAAGTTACCCTTCCGGCGCCGACTGGCTAAATGGATTGCTTCCGCGAGCAGTTCTTTTCCTGTTCCGGTTTCACCTAGCAAGAGCACCGTAGTATCGGTAACCGCTACCTTTTCCGCTAATTCCAGCATACGTTGTACTGGCTGGGAGTTTCCTACGATCTTAGCAAAACTAGATTTAGAGTCTAGGCGAAACTCCATTTCCTGTAATTTTCGGTTGAGCACCGCTTTCTCCATAGCCTTTTGCACGACCAGTGGCAAACGTTCGTCGCCATCGCCTTTTGCTAAATAGTCAAAAGCACCCAATTTCATGGCTTGCACGCCATCTTTTACATTACTAAAAGCGGTTAGTACAACTACCTCAATCAGTGGGTACTCTTTTTTAACATATTTAGTGAAATCAATGCCATTGGCATCGGGGAGGTTTACATCGGTTAGTACGAGGTGAATTGTTTCGCTTCTGAGCGCTTCTCGTCCGGTGGCTACATCGCTAGCCTCAAAAATTTTGTACCCTTCTAACCCTAATATTTTAGCCAACAAACTACGAATGCTAGCTTCATCTTCTACGATTAGAATTGAGTTACCTTGAATATCCATACAATTGCTTACTAGTTACTGCAAAAATATCCTTTTTTTATTTCTTGAAAAATTACAAACATCAATCTTGCCTATTCTGTTGTTTTTTTTGCTAATGTACTGTATTTCACAAGTTTATTAGCTACAAACAGTTTCACGCAAATTAAATAATTGCACTCAGTAACGGAAATATTATATTTTATAAATAATGTCTTTAAAAGTTCACCAGCCTTCGCCCGATATTTATCTTCCTTCTACTAATGGTAATCACTTTAAACTAAGTCGCGATTTGGCAAATCAGCCTGTTATTATATACTTCTATCCTAAAGATTTTACCCCAGGCTGCACCCAGGAGGCTTGTAGTTTTCGGGATGCTTTCTCGGTCTTTCGTAACCTAAATATTACAGTAGTAGGAATTAGCCGGGATTCAGTAGAAACGCACCAAAAATTTAAGAAGCAGCATCAGCTTCCTTTTGAACTGCTATCGGATCGGGATGGAAGTGTAGCTAAAAAATACGGAGCATTAGTCCCCTTTTTGAAAGTAGTTCGCCGGGTTACATATTTACTAGATGCCAACCACAAAATTGCTGCGGTATACGAAGATATGTTCGGTGCTGAGAAGCATATTCAGCAGATGGTTAAGGCAGTACAAAAAAGTGTGTAGTGTTATAGTACAAAGCTCAGAGTTTTGAGTTCTGAAGTTTTGGGTTCAGAGTTTTGAGTTTAGAGTTTTTTAAGTCACCCAAAACTCTAAATTTCATCCACTATAACACCATGTACTATAACACTTTAGTACTACAGTTATTTCACCACCTGCCCCAAAGCTTCCAGATACTGAGGTTCGTCCTTGAGGGCCACTCGGGTGATGGCGTTAAATTCTCGTATCCAGGTTCGCAGTTGGTTGATACTTTGGCGTCGGTGCTGCGTAGCTATTTGAGCATCGCTACGATGACGAGCCTGTAAAACACGAGCTTCTTGAATGGTCCGTATCATGGCTTGCCCTTGAGCAATTTCAGCAGAAGAAATAGCGTACTGGCTCAGTATGTCGCTGTACCGACTCGCGTGGGTGTAGAACTCTGATACTTGGGATAACCACCCGGCAACATTGCGCTGACGGGCACCCCATAATCTAAGCACATTACCAGCTGTAATATCTTCTTTCAAAGCTACCCGAGCTAAAGCTAAATGCTCTTGGTACATTGCCTTAAGTAAGGTACTTTCTTGCTGATAAAGAGCGGTTGAGGCTTTTTGTAACCCGTAACTTTCTG
>NZ_JBARYM010000185.1:0-1713 GCF_049647865.1 Tunicatimonas sp.
CCGCAGATCTTTTCTAATTGATAGTATAGTGTTAATCTGTTTTTAACCGCAATTTCGGCTGTGAGAAAACGCCAGCTCAATACTGCTAATAAGTTACCCAATAGCAATCCGAAGATCAGATCAAAGGCACTAACCCCAGCCGTAAGAAACAGAGGGCCGATCATAAACTCGGTACCGGCTGCGTGCTCACCGGCGTACATACCCAGAAAACTTTTCCAACCCTTATATTTAGAAGCCGGTACGGGTTCTCTTTCGTATTCCCCACTACCTTTATCAGGGAGAACTTCCTGTTCGAAATTGTCTATTGTTGTGGCCATTGGTATTAGCTTTTTAGTAGGTGGTTGGGTAAATCTGACACTTTTTCGCAGCACAGCTGATCCATTACCTGCTTAAATTGTGTTTTTAGCATGGTGATTGTGTGCTCTCCCCCTTGTTCCCCTAAAGCGGCCGCGCCGTACATAAATGAGCGCCCCATAAACGTAAACTTGGCTCCACAGGCTATTGCACGGGCAATGTCAGGACCCGAACGTAGCCCACTATCCATCATGATCTCTATCTGCTCGTTATATTTCGCTGTAATCTCCTTTAATGAGTTAATTGTTGATTGAGCCGCGTCCAGCTGTCTTCCTCCGTGATTAGAGATAATGATACCGTCAAAACCCATTCTAATTGCATCTTCCGTATCTCGTTCTGATGCAACGCCCTTTAGTACTAGCTTGCCTTTCCATCGATCACGAATAGGCTTAATTTTTTCTTCATTTAGTCGGCCAGAGAAGGTCTTGTCCATAAATTGGCCTAATTGTTTCAAATTTAGTCCTTTGGGAGTGTAGCGTTTTAGCGTTTCAAAAGTAGGTTGTCCGTACCTGAGCGTGTTCAGCGCCCAGGTAGGGTTTCCCATAATTTGGATAATATTTCTCAGGCTCATTTTAGGGGGCAAGGCCAGTCCATTTCTAATATCCCGAGGGCGATAACCAAAAGTAGGAACATCGCACAGTAACACAAGTACCGGACACCCGGCCGCCTCCGCCCGGTTGATGATATCGTCTCGTAGTTTATCTTCTACCGGGTTATATAGCTGAAACCAACTTTTTCCTTCCGTAATCTCACTAGCCCGTTCTATACTCATAGTAGTCACCGTGCTCAAGATAAAAGGAATATTGTGACGAAAAGCGGCTTTAGCTAGAATCTCCGGGGAGTTGGGCCACATCAATCCCTGTAGACCAACCGGGGCAATTCCAAAGGGGGCATCATACTCTATTCCCAAAACCGAAGTCTTAGTAGAAGAAGTGCCGTAGTTCTGAAGGTATCGGGGTTGTAACTGTACATCTCTGATTTCGGCAGTATTCCGATGAATACTAACATCTTCGTTACAGCCTCCATCTAAATATTCAAAAGCAAAAGATGGTACTCTGGATTGGGCTTTTTTTCGTAATCGTTCAACTGAGGGATACTGAGGATAGAATTTGGTAGTCATTTAATCTAGTTCATAATAACACGATCATAGTACCAGACCGAAATCAATTAGATAGCAAAACAGGGTTTTAATATAATCATCTTTTTCAGAGAAACCATTGCAATAGGTAATCAGGGGTGTACGACAAAAGTGTAAGTTAGCGAACTAGTGTTTAAATTGCTGAGAAAAAGATATGGAATCAGCAGATAAGAAAGAAGAAGTCATGGCTATGTTTTCTAAACAGTATGATGCCTGGGCTG
>NZ_JBARYM010000186.1:0-2257 GCF_049647865.1 Tunicatimonas sp.
TGCCCAACAACAACTACAAGCCGAATGGCAGCAGTGCAAGCGAAAACTGATCGTTGTTGGGCAAAGTAATCTGGATCAAAATTTATGTCAGCAGCTTGAAGAGTTTAGCCAGCAGCAGCAGATTCCACTGGTAGCCGATATTATCTCAAACTTTCACTCAGTAGAATCGGCTATTAAGCATCCTGATGTTTTTTTAGGAAAAGATGCCTCGAAACTATTACAACCTGATTTGCTAATTACCTTCGGACTTTCGGTCATTTCTAAGAATTTAAAAATCTTTTTACGGAAGTATCACCCGCAGGCTCACTGGCATATTCAACCGGGCGGAAGGGCGGCTGATACTTTTCAATCGCTTACTCGCATACTTCCCACTGCACCCAAGTTTTTCTTCCAATTAGCGAAAGGCTGGTCAGAAAATCCTCACGATACCTACTACAAAGATTGGCAGACGGCGGAGACGCAAGCAGTTCGGAAGGTTGTTGATTTTTTTAACTCTTCTGAGAATCAGGTTAGTGAGTTTTATGTAGTAGCGGCAGTACTAAAAAATCTGCCTCAGCGAAGCAGCTTACATTTAGCCAATAGTATGGCGGTGCGTTACGCTAATTTGATTGGCTTACCCGATGACCATTCGGAAGTGGAAGTGATTGCGAATCGGGGTACCAGTGGTATTGATGGTAGTAGTAGCACTGCTGTAGGGGCGGCACTAGCTTCTCCTGACCGCTTGCACATTTTAATCACCGGTGATCTGGCGTTCTTCTACGATCGCAATGCGTTCTGGCACAACTACCCGCTACCTAACCTACGAATAGTTCTGCTGAACAACCACGGAGGAGGAATTTTCCGGATGATTGATGGCCCCCGCCGGCAGCCCGAACTGGAAGAATATTTCGAAACCCGTCAGCCACTTGAGGCAGAAAATACTGCGAAGGATTTTGGTATGGCGTACCAACGAATAAATATTACCCAAGAAGCTGCCTCAGAAGAACTAACCAATGTATTGTCCGGTTTTTTTACCGGAGGTAGTCAACACGCTAAACTACTGGAGGTTGTATCCGATAGCCCAACCAACGCGAAAGTTTTTCGTCAATTTAGATTTGGGGATTAGGTGATAGGTTTTGGAAATTGGAAGGCAAGCGCAGAGCCGCTAAAGATTGTGAACCTTAACACCTAAACACATTAGCACTCTAACACAATTACTATGACCATGTCATTTGATAATATTCGGATAGGCAAAAAATACTATCTCTACAACTACGGCGAAGAATCTCGCTTCGAAGTGCTGGAGAATCTAGGTGATGAAAACTACCGGATCAAAGATTTAATATCGCTCGATGTTTACGAGCTGCAAGAGTTAGTGAAGTACGGCACTTCGGATGATTTTAAACTGGAAGAAATTAGAGCAAATTTTTAGTTGTTAAAAATCAAACTTTGAAGCGATCTATAAAACACATCAGTCAGCGAATTAGTAAACTGGATGCTCAGCGCGATCATCAGGAAATTGCATATCTGCTAACTTGTCACGTTTTCCCATGGGATACCGAACGAGCGCTGGAATTTGCGTTGTTTCGCACATTTGCTGTACCGCTAAGCTCAGAAAAGCTAGCACAAACCGGCGAACTGACTAAAAGGCCTCAAAAACGCTACGACGATACTGAGATTATTATGTATACGCTGGCCGAGCATGGCTACGATAGCGACCTGGGTCGAAAAGCCCTTCAGCGGATGAACCAGATGCACAGTCGCTATCCTATCACGAACGATGAAATGTTGTACGTACTTTCTACCTTTATCTACGAACCCATCCGCTGGATTGAACGCTACGGTTGGAGGGCTTCTACCAAAAATGAAAAGCTGGCTTCCTTCTATTTCTACCGAGAGGTAGGCAAGCGGATGAACATCAAGGATATTCCTGAAGATTATCACACTTTTGAACAATTTAATACGGATTACGAACGACGTAACTTCCGTTACGCCCCATCGAACCGAGCCGTAGGTGACGCTACTTGTAATTTATTTCTGGGTTTCTATTTACCTAAGCCACTTTGGCCGCTAGGCCGTACTTTTCTGTACGCCATGATGGACAAGCCGCTGCTGGATGCTTTCGGGTACCCTCATCCACCCTCGCTCGTCCGAAAGTTTGTAACCGGAGGGTTAACGTTACGATCTAAAATTATGCGCTACTGGCCCGAACGAAAGAAACCAGTTTTAGGAACTCAGCGGAAACGCCCTACGTATCCCAAAGGACATAAAATTGAAG
>NZ_JBARYM010000187.1:0-8325 GCF_049647865.1 Tunicatimonas sp.
GGGTGAAGATGTGGATCGGGTACGGCAAGCTACTAATATTGTAAAAGAGAGAATGCCGGATTTAAAGGTAGAAGGGCCAATTCAATACGATGCTGCGGTAGATAAGGAGGTGGGAATTAAAAAAATCCCAGGCTCAGAAGTGGCTGGATACGCGACAGTGCTCATTTTTCCTGATTTGAATACCGGCAACAATACCTATAAAGCGGTACAGCGAGAAACTGGTGCAGTGGCAATTGGCCCTATTCTGCAAGGTTTAAGAAAGCCAGTTAATGATCTAAGCCGAGGGTGTACAGTAACCGATATAGTTAATACCGTAGTGATTACTGCTATTCAGGCACAGAATATTGTTAAGTAAACATAAAAAAAAGCCCTAACCATTGGTTAGAGCTTTTCGGATTACTATCTGGTTTATTAGAGGTTTTCCGATGCGATAATTTCACCATCGTCACCAATGTATAATACTCCAGCACCATTATTATTCGTTACCTGTAATTGGTACAATGTTTCAGGTAATTGTTCTCCCGCATAAATAGACATAGCAGCGCGATCTTGTAGTATTTGACTTACAACTGAACCAGTCACTTTATATGCTTTTTCAATGGTTCCTTTGCCAAAAGCACTATTGCTAAATCCATCTTTCACTAGTTGGGGAATGTCAGATTCATTGATCATTGACATATCCTCTGAGTTGAATGATGCTGATGAATTTTCCATTTCAACTTCTTTAGAGTAGGCATCGCTTTTTACTGATTCTTCAATTGCTTCGTCAGTATTTTCAACGGCATTCTCCACATTCTCTTCGGCTTTCTCAACAGTTTTGTCTACCGATGTAGCAGCTTTACTTGTTCTATATTCAGCCGCCTGGTTCATTTCAGTAGTCTCTTCATTTACTTCTTGAGTAGTCTCATTCATCTCCATTTTAGCTTCACTAGCAGTACCTTCTACTAACTCTTCAGTTTTTGTAGTAGCTTTCTCTACTTCAGCTTCACTCCATCCCTCTTTAGTTTGAGTAGCAGTGTTTTCCATAGTGTTCTCAGTTTCGTAAGCAGCTTCTTCAACTTCTTCTTCAGTTTTCTCAGCGGCATTCTCTACATCGTTAGCCGTTTTTTTCATTGCTTCCTCAGTTTGGTACGCAGCACTTTCTACAGCATTCTCAGTTTCATTAGCAGCCTCTTCCATTTCATCATCTACATCTTCTACTGCTTCACCAGTAGTATTCTCTGCAGCTTCTTCAAACTCAGCAGCTTCTTCTTCTACTTCTTCTTCAGCATTGTTAAAAGATTCTTTAACTTCGGTAGCTGCATCATCTACAAACTCTCCGGTCTTATTAACTGCTGTTTCTACACCGTCAGCGGTAGCCTCAGCAGCGTTACCTACGGCATTACCAACATCATTAGCAGTCTCTTCTATTGCTTCACCTGCTTCACCAAAAAAATCCGTTGTTTCATCGTTTAAAATTTCTTCTTCAGCAATGGATTCACCATCATCACCAATGTAAAGAATTCCTTTGCCTTCATCAGTACTCACGTGCAGAATATATAGCTTCTCAGGAAGCTGCTCACCTGGATACATTGATAAATTAGCTCTTGATTCTAATATTTGCGGTAGTGCTTCACCATCTATTTCGTACGCACGATCAACAGAGCCTTGGCTATAGTCGCTATTCTCAAAGCTTTCCATTATCTCTTTAGGCAAATCAGCCTGACTAATACTGGACATGTCCTTAGAGCTAAAAGTAGCATCAGCATTAGTTCGCTGTACATTATCTTCTGATTCATAAGTCTCTTCGTCAACGTCGCCACGAGCTTCAATAACTTGTTGCTGGGTTTGCTGCTTTTCTTTCTTAGTTTTAGTCGGGGTTTCTTGAGCCTGTACTCCAAAAATTACAGCCGTTGAAATTCCCACGGTTAATAGTATCTTTTTCATTTTTAGCAAGTTTTGATTAAAAAATGTATAATTCGCTTTAAAATAAGAGGAAAACTATGCCAAGGTGAAATAAGGGTGATACGGTGACAAACGACGAACATTGTTTGCTACCGTGGGTAATATCTACAACAGAGTGGGGAATTATTGTCCATGATTGGGTAAAGCCTTTGTTTTCAGGCCAAATTTTTTAACGATAGCTAAAGATGCACGTACTGGTTTTAAACTCAGGCAGTTCTTCAATTAAGTTTAGCCTCTTTGAAATGCCGGATGAGCGAGAGGTTTCATCGGGAGCTATAGAGAAAATTGGTAATCATGACGCTAAGGTGACTCTCAAATTCTTATCAGATGAGAGTAAGCTGACCCAACCAATACTTAGCCATAGTGACGGACTAAAAATCATTGCTAATTTTCTAGCTAAAAAGGTTTTAACCAATCAGAAACTTTCCGCTATCGGCCACCGGGTAGTTCATGGGGGAGAGACTTATAGCGATCCTCAAATAATTACTGATTCGGTTCTAAGAAAAATTGATGATTTATCGGTGCTGGCACCGCTTCATAATCCCCCCAATGCTGAGGGTATTCGGGTATCTCAAAAAATTTTCCCTCAAGCTGATCAGGTTGCGATTTTTGATACTGCTTTCCACAGTACACTTCCTTCGCGTGCTTATCGCTATCCAATTCCTAGTTCGTTATACCAAAAATATGGTATCAGGGTGTACGGTATGCACGGTACTTCTCATCAGTACGTAACTCAACAAGCTACCAACCATCTGGGCAAGCCAACTGAATCGGTAAACCTAATCACGATTCACTTGGGAAACGGGTGTAGTATGACGGCGGTAAAGAATGGAAAAAGTATTGATACCTCAATGGGGTTAAGCCCGCTAGCCGGACTCATGATGGGTACGCGCAGTGGCGATATTGATCCGGCTATTCCTTTCTTTCTGAGTGAGCAAGCGGGAATGTCGCCTGCCGAAGTGGATCATCTGTTAAATCACGAAAGTGGACTGAAGGGCATTGCTGATGAAAATGACTTGCGAGAAGTGCTCAAGCAACAAGAGCAAGGCAATGAGAATGCCCAACTTGCCCTGGATATGTATTGCTACCGGATAAAAAAATATATTGGTGCGTATGTAGCTGTTTTGGGAAGGGTAGATGCTTTGGTATTTACTGCCGGAGTAGGTGAGAATAGCGCGTTTGTTCGGGAGAAATGCTTAACGGGTTTGGAAGCCCTGGGGATACAACTGGATTCTTCTAAAAACGACCAGCAGGTGAGTGCTGTTCGAGAATTACAAGCTACCGGAGGTACGATCAAAATTTTGGTGGTACCTACTAATGAAGAATTAGCCATTGCTCAACAGACATTTAAGTTACTTAGAGAAAAAAAAAAAAAATTCTGCGTCTTTCTTCCTGTTTTTTCGTCCCCTGAATGAACTTAGTATTTGTTTTAACTTTAAATTCACTGATTTACTATGAAAAGATTACACATTAACGTAAAAGTTCAGGACCTAGACACTTCTCTTGCTTTTTACGAAGGACTATTTGCTAGCAAGCCCACCGTTCTTAAGACTGATTATGCTAAGTGGATGTTGGATGATCCGCTCGTAAACTTCTCCATCAATCTGTCTGGTGAAGAAAGCGGCATTGAGCATTTAGGTATTCAGGTAGATACTGAACCAGAGCGTGACGAGTTGTTTGATCGGATCGATCAGATCGAAGGTAAACAGTTTAAAGAAGGAGAAACAGTTTGCTGCTACGCTCGCTCTACCAAATCATGGATTGCCGATCCTCAAGGAGTTTCTTGGGAAATTTTTCAAACCCACGGAGCCTCCGAGGTAAACAAGATTGTGGCGGCACCCGTCTCTGACTTTGAAAATGCGTGCTGTACACCCGAGATTGAAGCATGAAAAATGAAGTAGATAAGATGTATGACTTTGAGGGGGACACTTGTCAGCGAGTGTTCCCTTTATTTGAGCAATACCGAGCGGAACTGGTTCGGTACGTCAGACAACGTATTGATGATCCGGTACAAAGTGAAGCCTTGGTAAGTGACGTATTAGTGAAGTTGTACCGGCACTGTGAAGAGCTTTCGGAGGTTAAGAATATTCGGGCTTGGCTGTACCAAGTAACGCGCCGGACTGTTTATGATTATTTTCGCGAACAGTCTAAACTTTCAACTTTTCCTTCAGAATTAGCCGAAGAAGATGCCTACCAAGAGAGTAATGTGACTACCGAACTAGCTTCCCTTATTCCGCTTCTTATCAAGTGTTTACCAAAGAAATACGCTATTCCGCTTCGAATGAGTGATCTGGAGGGTTTACCACAACAGGAAATAGCAAGGCAATTAAACCTTTCTCTCTCTGGAGCAAAATCGCGTATCCAACGAGGAAGACAGCAGTTGAAAGAACTATTTCATCAGTGTTTGCACCTAGAGTTTGATCAGAAGGGTATTCCAGTAGATTTTCAGGTAAAAGCCAGTTGCAATATCTTAGCAGAAAGTAACCAGGATGCTGCCAAGCAATCTCAGAATTGCGCACCTACCCGTAATGAACAGTGCTAAATTTAGGTAGAACTACTGGGCGCCTACGTTGGCATTTTCGTCGGGAGGTTCGCAAAATGAAACCAGTTGTTGCTCAACCGTTTCATTCGGGCTGACTGTATCCGAGTCTGGGTGGGTTTGCCGAAACCAGTTAATTAGTTGGCTTTGTAGGTGCCGTACCGTATCAGCTAAAACTGGGTCCGCGTACAAATTCTTTGTTTCGTTGGGATCATTTATCATATCGTATAAGCGGTGAGTTATTCCCGGGGCCGGATTGCCCGTAGCGTAGCCTTGCGCTAAGTCTCGCTTACCCGTGGTAAAAATATACTTCCAATGGTCAGAGCGAACCATTGCCTTATTGTCGGCTAAGAATTCTGAAAATACGTAATTTTTATGGGTATTATTTTCCTGCTGAATTAATGGTAGTAAGCTTTTACCCTGAACTGAGGCGAGAGAGGGTGCTTGAATTGCCTCCAGTAGCGTAGGTACTACATCCACAAATTCTGCCATGGGTTCTAATACCTCACCTTCGGGTAAGTGCCCTACGGCTTGCATAAGCAGAGGAGCTTGCACGGCGGGTTCCCACATCATATGCTTTTCAAAACGTTTGTGGTCGTTTAGCAAATATCCGTGGTCGCCTAAGTAAACAACAATTGTATTTTCAGCTAATCCTAACGAGTCAAGTTTGTTAAGAATTAATCCGATGTTCTTATCCAAATATTCTGTAGAAGCGTAGTAAGCTGAAACAATGCCTTGCCGTTCCTCTTCAGTCAGGTCTTGAAAAATTTGAGGTACCCATTGGTCGTCTTCGGGGCTTCCTTGGGGGAGCGGCATGTTCGCCGGATCATATTTTTGAGCGTACTCAATGGGGAAGTTGAACGGGGAGTGTGGTTCGTGAAATCCTACTACTAAACAAAAGGAAGTATCCTGATGATCCGTCAGGAATTGATTAGCCCGTTGGGAGTACCACGTTCCAATATCATCGGCATCGTAATGATTACCCGGTAGAGCATCCGCGTTTAACCAAATACGAGCCGGGTCACGGAATGGTTTCCACTGAGGGCGAACCGCCACGCTATCTGGTACTTCCCGACCGGGATTATCTTCAAGATAAGTGTAATAGTCTTTTCGTTCAATTTTAACATCGAAGCCGTGGTTCTTTCGATTATTGAAGTGATTTTTTCCGATAATTCCTGTTACATACCCTTCATCTTTTAAATGATCCGCAATAGTGACTTGCTCTTCGGGAAAAGAAGTTCTAAGTAAAGTTACCCCCGTAGCATGCGGATACCGTCCGGTAATCAAAGATTGGCGCGAAGCACTACAAAGTGGCGCGTTGGCATAAGCCCGGTTAAACCGAACCCCTCGGGCAGCCATTCGGTCGAGATTAGGGGTTTTGATGACATTATTACCGTAGGCGCCAAGCACATTAGCTGAATGATCATCGCCAATGATGATGAGCACATTTTGAAGCTCATTCGGCTCATCAACATTCTCCGGTTGAGTAGGCGATTGACAAGCAAATGATATCAGTAAATATAGTAGACCAAATAAGTAGCGCATAGATGATATAGAAAATAATTAGTACATTAACGGGCATATTAAAGCTATTTTTTCACATTTACACCTCCAACCTATAATGCAGCGTCGTGATTTTCTATCTACTACTGCTCAAGCATCACTTGGTGCATTAGTACTACCAAGTTTTTCAAAGTCATCACCATTGTTCTTCAAGATGTCGCTGGCTGAGTGGTCGCTCCGCCAACCTATTCGTAAGGAACAGATGACTAATCTGGATTTTCCCCGCATAGCGAAGGAGTTTTATGGTATTGACGCAGTAGAATACGTTAATCAGTTTTTCCTTGATAAGGTGAAAGATCAAGAGTACTTGCGAGAACTCAAGCAGAGAGCGGATGACTTGGGTGTCACTAACGTACTAATTATGCTGGACTTGTGGGAGTACCCTACGGCCAGTCCGGTAGAATCGGAAAGAATAAAGTCAGCGGAGAAGCACTACGAATGGATTGATGCAGCTCAAGCAATAGGCTGCCACGGGGTGCGAATCAACGCGAATGGCTACGAAGGTAAATCTCCCGAAGAAGCGGCTGATTTGTTTGTAGATACACTAATCCGTTTGTCTGACTATGCCAAACCGATGAATATGAATATTATGGTTGAAAACCACGGAGATTATTCTTCCAATGGCAAATGGCTCGCAATGGTGATGAAAAAAACTAATCGCGACAATGTGGGTACATTGCCAGATTTTGGGAATACCAGAATAGCTAAGGATGAAGAATACGATCGCTATCAGTTGGTAGAAGAGTTAATGCCTTATGCGATTGGGGTGAGTGCTAAAACCACTGAATTCAACCGTAAGGGCAAGGAAGCCAATATGGATTATGAGCGTCTAATGACTATTGTTAAAGATGCTGACTTCAACGGTTACGTTGGAGTTGAGTTTGGCGGAAAGCTAGAAGAGATGCATAAAAAAGATGGTATTATGCTCACAAAAAAGCTTTTGGAAAGGGTAGGGGGACAACTTTCTTAAGCAGTAAATTATAGGCAGTAGATCATTGACCATTGCAATACTAAATCGCTATTTGTTACTTATTAGCATTCCAGTTTCATTCCCAGACTAAATCCGGAGACGATGTTCGTTTAAAGCGTTAATTCTTGTTAAATCTTCTAAGGTATATTGGTGAATCATTAGGTTTTAGCTATTTTCGAGGTTTATTTTGCACTTAATCATAACCTAAAGGGATTACTACCAATGAAGAAGATATTATTTATTTTACTCATAACCGCTTACTTTGGCTCATTATCAGGTTTTGCTCAAGAAATTAAAATCGGATTTGTTCAATCAGAATACGTTCTAGGGCTACTACCAGAGGCAAAAGTAGCTCGACAAGATGTAGCTGCTTTTGAACGAAAGCTTAACAATAAATTAACCGCTATGCGTCAGGGGTTAGAATTGCAAGCAGCCCAATTACAGCAGGAAGCCCCCAACCTTACTGATACAATTCGGGCAGCGCGAGAGCAGGAACTTCAAGAACTTCAACAAGATATTTTAAGCGAACAAGAAACGGCCCAACAGCAAATGCAATTCAAGGTGATGCAAGCTATGAATCCATTACGCCAGAAAGTGCAACTGACTATTGATTCAATAGCTCAGCTAAATGGTTACACCCATATCTTTCCATCCAGTGTTAACGGGCAGGCTATGCTGATTTATACTAAAAATCCTGAAGAGTCTAACGTTACTCCATTAGTGATAAACGCTTTAGGACTGACCAATCCAGCTGATACGACGGGTCAGTAGTAGTTCTTTTGGTAAGTGCTACTACTTAATAACTTGCCCAATATCTAATCTATAGTCATGGTCTTGCCAATGCCCTTCAATAAGGTAAAAATTTATATTGAAAATATATAAAATGCAACTTCTTTAAAATATCTAATTATTTTATTGAAGAATTGTTCTACACTCTGTTTAAGATTTGGTAAAACATTCTACAGTTTGTAGGTATTACATGAAGCTAGACTCCTAAATTGTACGAGAATTTATGGTTTATGTAGCTGAAATTCAGATGATTAGAGGTCAATTATATTTTGCTTCTCAATACAAGTATAGTTATTGAGGTGTATAACTTAGAGAAACTATTAAAGTTAACGATGAAATACCAATACTACCTTTTAAGCTTAAGGCGGTTATACCGCCCCGCTATTGCCGTCACTTTTTTTTCCATGATATTCGGTTGTCAAAAAGCTGAACCCAAAGATGAAGGGCTACCATTACCTGTAATGACTCTTCAAGAAGAGAAAGCGGCAAAATCGTTTCAGTACCTCGGCTCTATTGAAGG
>NZ_JBARYM010000188.1:0-2654 GCF_049647865.1 Tunicatimonas sp.
GTGCAACACTACGGCGGCTCATGGAGCGGTGAGCACGGCGATGGATTAGTCCGCTCAGCCTATAACGAAAAATTCTTTGGGACTAAAATTTATGAAGCTTTCCGTAAGGTAAAACAACTATTTGATCCTGAGAACCGAATGAATCCGGGGAAGGTTGTAAATGCACAGCCTATCACTGAAAACCTGCGCTACGGAACCAGCTATCGTGATAATTCCTTTCCTACCGAATACCAGTATCGGGAAGACGAAAGCTTTGAAAATTCGGTACACATGTGTACGGGAGTGGGGGAGTGCCGAAAAATTTTAGGTGGAACCATGTGTCCTAGCTTTAAAGCTACGCGCGATGAGGAGCACTCTACCCGTGGACGAGCCAATGCACTGCGTTTAGCCATGTCGGGACAACTCGATAAAGAAGGTATCACCAGCCACCGACTGCGCGAAACGCTTGATTTGTGTCTCTCCTGTAAAGCCTGTAAATCAGAATGCCCAAGCAACGTAGATATGGCGAAGCTTAAAAGTGAGGTAAGCCAGCAGTATTACGATAAGCACGGTGCTTCTTTACGAGATAAAATGATTTGCAATTCGTCGGATGTAGCTAAATGGTTGAGCGGGAAAACGGCTAGTTTGGTGAATAAAATCCAGCGAAGTTTGGCGTTCCGGGCCGGACTAGAGAAAGTAGCGGGCTTTGACCGCCGAAGAGTATTACCGGAGTTGGCTTCCGAAACGTTCTCTCAGTGGTTTTCCAAGAACAATAAGCCAGCAAAACCCAATACGCCTCAAGTAGCTTTATTTGCTGATACTTACCTCAATTATCACGAACCTCAAGTGGGCATCGCTGCTTACCACCTTTTAACTGCTTGTGGCTACGAAGTTTTGCTGGCGGAAGTGGGTTGTTGTCAACGCCCGAAAATATCCCACGGCTTCCTGCGCGAAGCCAAACAGGCAGGGCTTAAGACCGCGCAGAATCTAGAAGCTTATTTAGAAAATAATATTCCTGTTCTAGTGTGCGAACCCAGTTGTGCCTCCGCTCTAAATCATGACTTAACCGACTTGATTGCGGATGAAGTTTTAGCCCAACGATTGCAAAAGGGAGTACTTATGATCGATCAGTTTATTCATCAAGAACAACTCGCTGGAAAAATCAATGTTGAGTTTAGCACAACAGCACCGGGGTTACTCATCCACGGGCACTGCCACCAAAAAGCTTTGTACGGTACTCAGGCTATGAAAAACCTATTGGAAACCGTACCTGATCTGCGGGTGAGCGAAATAGATTCCGGATGCTGCGGCATGGCCGGTTCTTTCGGTTACGAACAAGAACATTATGAGCTTTCCGAAAAGATTGGATCATCAGTATTGTTTCCTACCTTAGAAAATACGGACGATGCTACGCAAACTATTGCTTGTGGCTTTAGCTGTCGCCACCAGATTGAGCACTTCACCGGCAAAAAAGCTAAGCACTGGGTAGAGACCATTCAGGTGAAGAAAACGATGAATAACCAACAAAAAAGACGTTTGTGTCAGGGTAATCCTTAATTTTGCCGCTAAACTTTTTAGTATGGGCATACGATCTTTTTTAAGTAAACCTTTAGCAAACTGGGTAGTCCGGCAGCAAAAACAGTGGAGCCAGGAACCGGAAAAATCACAAGATAAAGTTCTGCACAGTTTGCTATCGGGTGTTAAAAACACAGTTTTTGGAAAAGACCACCACCTTAGCGAAGTAAATACCTACGAAGAGTTCAAACAGGCAGTACCCATTCGTGACTACGAAGACCTGAAGCCCTACGTCAACCGCATTATTGGTGGTAAATCAGATGTGCTGTGGCCCGGTAAACCGGCGTACTTTGCTAAAACTTCGGGCACTACTTCGGGAGCGAAGTATATACCCATTACCAAAGATTCTATTCCCAATCATATTAATTCGGCTCGCGATGCGCTGCTAAGTTACGTGCATGATACTGGCAATTCTTCGTTTTTAGACGGAAAACTCATCTTCTTATCGGGTAGCCCAACATTGGAAGATAAAGGCGGAATACCGCTGGGGCGACTATCCGGTTTGGTTAATCATCATGTGCCGCAGTATCTACGCACTAACCAAATGCCCTCCTACGAAACTAATTGCATTGAAGACTGGGAAACCAAGCTGGGACGTATTGTTGATGAGACCATAAATCAGAATATGACGTTGATTTCTGGGATTCCACCCTGGGTGCAGATGTACTTTGACTGGCTGATTGATCGCACCGGAAAACCCATCAAAGATATTTTTCCCAATTTTTCGGTGTTTGTGCACGGCGGTGTGAATTACGCACCCTACCGACAGAAGATGATAGAGTCTATCGGAAAGCAAATTGACAGCATTGAGACTTACCCTGCTTCCGAAGGCTTTATTGCTTACCAAGATTCGCAATCGACCGAAGGACTGTTGATGTTACTGAATAGCGGTATCTTCTTTGAATTTATTCCTACTGATGAATTCTCCAAAGAAAATCCTACAAGGTTATCCATTCACGATGTGGAAATCGGAAAAAACTATGCCCTGATTCTCAATAGTAATGCCGGACTCTGGGGCTACTCCATTGGCGATACGGTGAAATTTGTATCAAAATATCCGCACCGCATTGTGGTAACCGGACGGGTCAAGCACTACATTT
>NZ_JBARYM010000189.1:0-3494 GCF_049647865.1 Tunicatimonas sp.
GGGTACGTCTACACCTACTTCGATTACCGTAGTAGCTACCATAACTTTAGTCTTTCCCTGAGAAAAAAGGTGCATCTCATAGTCTTTATCCGATCCACTCATCCGCCCGTGTACACAGCTTACCGGCACATCGGGAAAGGCTCGCCGGATAGATTCATAGCCATCTTCTAGGTGCTTTAAATCTAATTTCTCCGATTCTTCAATCAGTGGGTACACAATGTATACCTGCCGCCCAGCCTGAATTTGTTCTTTCAGAAACCCAAACACCCGGAGTCGATTATTTTCAAAACGATGGAGAGTTTTGATGGGCTTCCGCCCTTTGGGCAATTCATCGATTACTGAAACATCCAGGTCACCGTAAAGGGTCATAGCTAAAGTGCGAGGAATGGGGGTAGCCGTCATCACTAACACGTGAGGGTATAGTTCACCAGCATTCTTATTCCAGAGTTTCGCTCGTTGGGCTACGCCAAAACGGTGCTGCTCATCTACCACCGATAGCCCTAAATTCTCAAACTGTACCCGGTCTTCCAACAGAGCGTGGGTTCCTACCAGAATGGGTAAAGTGCCCATTTGTAGCATTTCATCAATAATCCGGCGACCTCTTTTTCCGGTAGACCCCGTGAGTAGCGCAATCTCTAATCCTAGTGCATTGGCAAAAGGAGTTAGGTTACGGTAGTGCTGCTCCGCTAAGATTTCGGTAGGAGCCATCAGGGCAACTTGGGTGCCGCTGCTGATAGCGATGAGCATGCAAATGAATGCAACAATTGTTTTTCCACTACCCACATCGCCTTGCAACAATCGGTTCATCTGCTTACCCGAATGTAAGTCAGCGTAAATTTCTTTGATCACCCGTTTTTGAGCGTTAGTTAGTTCAAAGGGCAACTGATCTTCGTAGAACTGATGCACTAGTTTGGTATCTCCGAATACTTGCCCGGGAAACTTATCAATTCGAGCCAGCTTAAGTTTGAGCAGACGTAATTGTACATAGAATAACTCCTCAAACTTCAGCCGAAATGTGGCTTTCTCCAAACAGTTGATAGATTCAGGAAAATGAATGCTTCGGAGTGCATCCCGTTTGGGCATTAACCGGTAGCGCTCCATCAACGGGGCAGACAATGTTTCGGGAATATGTTCGTACGCTTTTTCCATTAAGCGTTTCTGTAGGCGGGCAAGAGTACGACTGTCAATGCGGCCGCGCTTAAGCTTTTCGGTAGTATGGTAGACTGGAAAGAGTTGCCCATTTTCTCGATCAACCGACGCAAGCAGCTCCATTTCCGGGTGCGCCATATTGAATTTTTGCCCGAAACGACTAGGCTTTCCGAAGGCTACATAATCAACCATGGGCTTAAGTTTATTAGCTAGCCAGCTCATTCCTTTGAACCACACCAGCTCTATCTCGCCCGTATCATCCGCAAAAACCGCTACTAATCTTTTTTTGGGACCAGTTCCCACAAAATCCGCTTTACGAATGTGGCCTACAATCTGCACATAAGGCATTTCTTCGTGAATGTCCGCTATATTATGAAACTGCGAACGGTCCTCGTGCCGGAAGGGGTAATGCTGAATAAGATCGCCAAAGGTGTGAATGCTTAACTCTTCGCGCAGCAGATTTCCGGTGCGTTCGCCTACGCCCTTGAGATAATCAATTTTAGTATCGAAGAAACGGCTCATATTGGTTAACGAAGTTCTATAACATTGTTAACTTTATTCTTCCACTCCAGTGTGTTCAGCAGATGAATCATATCAATTTTAATGAATTCAATAATGGGTGCCAAAGAATCGTTTTGAGTAGCGGTACGAAAGTACAATGCGCCCCGTAAAAAGTGATCGGTAGAATCAGTAATGTAAAACTGAAACTGACTAGGTACTTCCCCCGATAGTTCGGCAATCAAAGCTCTTTTTCCGCTGGGAGTACCCAACACATTCTCATCGATAGAGGAGGCACGAATTTGATGGTTGGCCGTTAGCTGGTACGAGTCTTCTAATAGGGTTTCCAACCGCTCTTCGCTTTGGTTAACCGGTTTGTAGGTAAGCTGAATATCGGCAACAAAATCCGGATAGTGAATATTGAGCCAGTAGCGGTCGGCATTGACCGAAGAATCAGGGTGAATGGTAGCGTGCACAGAATATTCAAAGTCGTACGGCAAGGTGTCGGGTAAACTTACGTAACTATGCTCGGGCAGATCAACCCGATTGTAGCCCTTGGGTTTCGGTACGTAATCGGTGGTACAGGCCGCTATACTAAGCAAAAGTGCGATAACTGTAATAATATTTTTGATACAAACCATAACTTGGCGTTAACGTCGTTTTACTAAAAGGTATAGCTAAATTCTGAGTTCCGAATTACTTGATTATTGTTAAACTCAAAACCCTAGACTTGGAACCCTGAACTTATTATGTAAAACACCCAAAATACCTCTAATCTTACACTACCTTACAAACTTTACGGAAAACCTCTTTAGTATATCTCACCAAACATACCGATTATTGTAATGAATCGCGAGAAAGTTAACCGATAGATTTATCCGAAAACAAACCACA
This sequence comes from Tunicatimonas sp., assembly GCF_049647865.1. Lineage (NCBI taxonomy): Bacteria > Pseudomonadati > Bacteroidota > Cytophagia > Cytophagales > Catalimonadaceae > Tunicatimonas > Tunicatimonas sp. The sequence goes on from NZ_JBARYM010000189.1 coordinate 2,542, forward strand.
GATGGCAGCAAATAAAAAAATTTTAATTACCGGCGGAGCCGGGTTCATCGGTTCTCACGTAGTCCGCTTATTTGTTAATAAGTATTCCAATTACCAAATTTATAATCTGGATGCACTTACCTACGCGGGGAATCTGGAAAACCTGAAAAACATTGAAGGGCAGGCTAATTACCACTTCGTGAAGGGTGATATTTGTAACGAGATGACTATGGTGGAACTATTTCAGGAGATACAACCTGACGCTGTACTGCACCTGGCCGCTGAGTCGCACGTAGACCGATCCATCAAAGACCCAATGGCCTTTATTCGTACCAACGTAATGGGTACGGTAACTTTGCTGAATGCTGCTAAGGAACTGTGGAAAGAAGATATGGATAATCATCTCTTTTATCATATCTCTACCGACGAAGTGTATGGCTCCTTAGATGATGGGGGTTACTTCGTAGAAACTACTTCTTACGATCCAAAGTCACCTTATTCAGCCTCTAAAGCCAGCTCCGATCACTTCGTGCGGGCGTACCACAATACCTACGGTTTGCCGATAGTCATCAGTAATTGTTCCAACAATTATGGTCCTAATCATTTCCCTGAAAAGCTGATTCCGCTTTGTATCAATAACATCAAACACAATCAGCCGCTGCCCATTTACGGCAAAGGCGAGAACGTGCGCGACTGGCTCTACGTAGAGGATCACGCTCGCGCCATTGATACAATTTTTCACCAAGGAAAAGTAGGTGAAACCTACAACATTGGCGGTTTCAATGAGTGGAAAAACATTGATATTGTACGACTTCTTTGCCAGGTAATGGACAGAAAGCTTAATCGTACCGAGGGCACGTCTGAAAAGCTCATCACCTTTGTTACCGACCGAGCCGGGCATGATTTACGCTACGCCATTGATGCCCATAAACTGATGAACGAACTGGGCTGGAAACCTTCGCTTCAGTTTGAAG
>NZ_JBARYM010000190.1:0-11016 GCF_049647865.1 Tunicatimonas sp.
TATCGTGGCTTAAAAAATAACCCTGATCTCAATCTGCTAAAGCTCGGAATATCCAACAAAAACAGTAACTAAAAAAGCCTCTGCTAGGCAGAGGCTTTCGTCTATTTATTCGTTACCCATTCCCAGAGTATCAGACTCGGGTTCCCAACCCGGTTCATATTCCCGACTCCACATTTTCATCGCTTCTTTATCATCTTTAATCCGTCCACTCGATGGATCAATCATGAGGGTACGCCCCATTTCCTGCGATATATTAGCCAAATGACATAATAATACACTTTTATGTCCTTCTTCAATTGGCGAGTTTAGCGTAGCTCCGTCTACCACTCCGTCTCGAAAATTGGCAATATGTGTACCTGTCATGCTATCACCTCCTTGGGTATCCATAGAAGCCGCCTTATCGCTAGCTTTACTCTCCTCCATGAGATTATTCTTCATGTCGTATACCTCGTAACCATTACGATCCAAAATAACACTTCCTTCGGTACCGTAGATAGCCGAGCCCCGTCCGCGGCCTTTCACCGGATTGGGATTACAACTTCTGCCTTCCCAAGTAATGGTGGTCTCGTTATCGAAATCGTAATTAACAATTTGAGTATCGTAAAATTCCCAGTCGTCGTTGAAGTGGTAGCGTCCGCCCTGAGAACCTACTCGGATGGGATAATCCACCCCTAGTGCCCACCGACAAACGTCAATTTCGTGCGTACCGTTGTTTAGGGCTTCGCCAGTTCCCCAGTTCCAAAACCAATGCCAGTTGTAGTGAATAAGGTTGTCTTGATAAGGTTTGCGGGGGGCAGGACCCTGCCATAGTTCGTAGTCAAGATGCTCAGGCACGGGAGCCGATTTGCCCTCACCAATCGATCCACGCCCGTTAGCGTACCATGCTTTCGCGTAGTACGGACGACCGATAATCCCATCTCTAATCTGCTGAATAACCTCAATAGACTCAGGGGCCGAACGCTGCTGGTTACCCATTTGTACAACTTTTCCATAACGCTTTTGCGCTTCTACCAGTAGCTCTCCCTCACGAGGATTGTGCCCGCATGGTTTCTCCACGTAAACGTGCTTGCCTGCCTGTAAAGCCATCAGTGCAGCCGGAGCATGCCAATGGTCAGGTGCGGCAATAACTAAAGCATCAACATCGTCATCTTCTAAGACTTTGCGGAAATCAGAAGCCCCTTTAGGTTGCTTCTTCTGCAGCTCTGATTCCTTTATATCCTGTAAGGTTTTATCTAATACTTGTTGATCAACATCGCAGATATGCGAAAGGTGCATCCCATCTAATTTCAAGATTTCGTTGAGCAATGCCTTCCCCCGACTATGCACTCCCATTACTGCTACATTCAGTTGATTGCTAGGAGCATTTTTCCCAAAAACGGGTACAGCACTACTAAGGAAGGTAACCCCCAGCCCAGCAGCCCCAGATGTTTTCATAAAGTTTCTTCGATTTAGGTGTTTTGTTTTAGTCATTGCATACAAATTTTGTAATCGGTTAAAATTAAGAGGTAAGATACAAAATTTAGGGATTATAGTATTATAGTTTCCTAATGCTATTGTATTTAAGAGGGTAGATACCTGTTATTCAATGTTCTTTAATAACTTTGAAACTCATGCTAAAATTGTCTAACACCTGCATACCTGAACACGTTAACTCCATAATACACCGCATCTACATGATTATACTTACTCTACCAATTATTGCCGCCCTTACGGGGTGGATTACAAATTTTATTGCCATTAAAATGCTTTTTCACCCTCGGGAGAAAGTGAAAATACTCTTTCTGGAAATACAAGGTATTTTTCCGAAACGACAAAAGAAGCTTGCGGAGAAGCTAGGAAAAGTTGTGTCGGATGAACTCTTTTCAATGGAAGATGTGCGTAGCGCGATCACTAATCCGGATAATTTGGGCGAGGTGCATCAGGTTATTGATGAAAAACTGGATGATTTTTTAGAAAATCGTATGATGGAAAGTATGCCGATGCTTTACGTATTTATGAGTGATGAAATGCGGGTAAAGATTAAAGCAACCCTTCAGCAGGAATTGGAATTAATGCTACCGGAACTTATTGGTCAGTTTGCTAACAAAATAGAGAAAGAGGTAGATGTGGAGCGTACGGTATACGAAAAGGTGGTCAATTTTTCTAGTGACAAACTGGAGGAAATTCTCTACTCTATTATGCAAAAAGAATTTAAATTTATTGAGATTCTAGGTGGAGTACTAGGCTTTATTATTGGTCTTATTCAGATTGGTTTGTTACAGTTACAATGATGCTATCATCGTTCCGAAGCTTACAGCAGCTGACTGCTATGTGTACACTACAGGAGTACTTCAAAAAATTGGGCTTTAACTCCATAGCATAATTAATGATTCATAAGTTGCATTTTAGTGCAGGTAACTGTGAAAATTGCCTCTGAGCAATAGGTTATTCACTCTGATCTACCGCTTCTATACGTTAAATCAATTGAATCACTTTTAGATTCTGAAGAATTAGTAACGACCAATGCAGTAATTTCTTAATATGTTGTAAAAGTAAAAAAAGCGCGTTTATGAGAAAACTTCTGTTTTTGATTACTACTACTTCACCGTAAGTATTTCGGCTAATCCAGTGTGAGAAGAGGAATTCTTGTACGCAGTGTGAGAATTTTTATAAGACGGCCTTCTGAAGGAATGCCTTTCGTAGCGCGAACCCGGGGTAACATAACCAGCAGATCAATATTGTTTTCAGTAACATAATCAGAAATGCCTATTTCAATATCAGTGTTTTGCGGAAAAGCACAGTGGTGATCTAGCGTTTCAAGATAATACTCCAGTAGACCCGCATTTTTTCCGTGTGAGACAACCTGATTTTCCTCAGTCTGAACTGTCAGCAAATGAACTGCTGCATCAAACTTTCGCGCAATAGCATGCAGTGGACTAAGCAGGAAGAAGTCATCAATTTCATTTTTATCTAATGCTAACGCAATATTTTTCATAGCAAATGAAGCCCCCTCCGGAATAACCAATACTGGCACATTGGCTTTCAGCACTAAATTGGCAGTATTGGATGTAGCCTGCTCTTCCGTTGCTTCTGATCCCTTTGTTCCAACTAAAATCAGGTCAGCCCCCGTCTCAGCCTGTACGTCCAGAATTGTTTTTACCAACTCACCTGACCTTTGCTGGAAAGAATAAGGAGCCTTTACCGAAGATAGTACCCGTTTAGCTAACTGATGAAAAGCACTCTCTACTTCCTTGCTCTTCTCCTCACTAAGTGTAGTATCAGAGACATACAATAACACCACCTCAGTAGTATTATCATTATGAAGAAACTGATCTACATATTTTAGCGCATTTTCGGAGGTATCGGTAAAATCAACTGGTATAAGGATTTTCTTAATCTTACTCATGTAGGTATAATATTTAGGTTGAATGCTAAAGTAGTTGTTTTCCTATTAAATATGTTCGCAAAACTCAGGTCAAAAACTGATTTATATCAGTATATCAAGTGGTGAACTATCGTAATTATGCGGCGAATAAAACGCGAAATTTATATTTAGTTAAACCACACCTAATTATGGCTGATTCTAGATTTGCCGCCCTACGCTTCTTGCAAAAGAAATGGCCTCTTATTCAGAAAGTATCATTCTTTCTGGGGGTGTCGCTACTAGCCCTTATATTAACTCAACTGCTACGGTCCGACGCTATGTCTACCTCAGCCGTAAATGCCTTATTCTTACTTCTATTTGCTGCCGGACTGTGGATTAGTGAGGCAATTCCACCATTTGCGGTAAGTATACTAGTCATTGGCTATTCCACGTATTTTCTGGATAGCATTGACCTAATGGTGGTTTCTAAGGAATGGGAGAGATACGTTAGTACTTGGTCGAGCCCCATTATCTGGATTCTAATTGGTGGCTTTTTCCTGGCAATGGGTGCGCAGGTTACGGCCTTTGATCGAAAGTTTTCTCGGTTCGTTTTACACTATTTTGGCAACCGTCCGTATAATATTCTACTTGGTTGTATGCTCGTCACTGCGGTGCTCAGTATGTTTATGTCTAATACTGCTACCACTGCCATGATGGTTGCTATTCTCACTCCAATTATCCAGCAGGTAGACCGAAAAGACCCGCTCGTAAAAGCAGTCTTTTTGGGAGTTGCGGCGGCGGCGACTTTAGGAGGTATGGGGACGGTGATTGGTAGTCCGCCTAATGCTATTGCCCTCGGTATAATTCAAAGCCAAGGCTTTTCGTTCGGCTTTTCTCAGTGGATGTTGGTAGGAGCACCTATCGCCTTTACCTCAATTTTTGTGATTTGGTTGGTTTTGAAGAACCACTACAAAACGCAGTATGATCGTTTAGAACTACAAATAGCAGCCTCCCCCACCACTTCTCAGCGAACCCAGTACCGTTACAGAGTTATTGTTGTTGTTACTTTTACCTTAACCGTTGGACTGTGGCTTACTTCTACTTTGCACAACATTCCGGTAGCCGTTATTTCATTTTTACCTATTGTATCTTTTACCGTAACCGGGGTAGTTAGAGCTGAGGACCTACGCCTACTCCCTTGGGATACGCTTATATTAGTTGCTGGTGGTTTAACTTTAGGTATGGTAATTAGTGATACTGGTTTGGCAAATCATATTGTTAGTAGTATTCCTATGTTTAATAATGTAGTGGTGATGCTGTTGATTATGGGGTGGCTAACCACCTTTCTATCCAACATTATGAGCAATACTGCTGCAGCCAGTATTCTAATTCCGGTAGGTTCCTCATTTCTACCCGATCACAGTTTGCTTATATCGTTAGTCATTGGACTTTCAGCTTCTACGGCCCTCTTCCTCCCCATTTCTACCCCACCCAATGCGATTGCATTTTCCACTGGCTACCTAAAACAATCCGATTTTCGACTATTAGGTATACTAGTTGGTTTGGGCGGCCCAGTACTTATTGCGCTGATTGTGCTGTTTTTTATTGATTTATAGTTCCCTAAAGTTTCAGTAGGCGAAATAGATGAGGAGTACTATCTGCCTTATTTTTTATTACTAAAAAGTAGACACCTGTTTTATATGTAGGACTATCGCTTTGATGGTTACAATGCCGGAATGGTTGGGTAATAAAGCTGATTGACCAAATAATCGGAGAGTTGCTTATACTTGATCTGATAGATGGTAGTTCCAAGTTGCTTGGCCCTAACCTTCAAAGACACCCAAGCGTGATAGCAGCAAGCTAAATGGTTTCGCTGCGAACGTGCCTTGCGACATTGGCATCTTTCAGACCCAGTCAACTGCTTGAAGCCCCGATGAAAGTCTTCCACTTGCCACCGGTTGTCATTTTTTAGTTCAGCGACAAAGCGGTTAACATGCTGGTCTAAATCGTTAGTAACGATCCAGTCAATGCGACCGTCTAGGGCCACTATCTTGAAAAGCTTTACTTGAAAGGGTATTTTCTTGAGTTTAACAGTTAGGCCTTTCGCCCATGTTTGTTCATCAAAATCTAGTTCATCCAGGTGTTGATAGCCAATATCTCGGCTCACGCTGACCATGCGGTTGCTTTTCAGGGTGGTGAAAAATGTCCAACCGCTACGATGAATGAGTTTAAGATTATCCATTGAGCTGTACCAAGAATCAAATAAAATAGTTCTAGCCTGAATGTTCTTGTGGGTGGCAAGCCTCTTGAACATCTCTTGAAAGTGGTCATTCTTAGTCTTGCCGTCCGTATCAGGGTGATAGATGCGGTAGTCAATAGGCCAGAAGTCTTCATCGTTGCCCGCCGAATGAACGAAGTTCACTAAGCCAATGCCCCGCACAGTACCATGCTCGTTACCTGAATACTGACACTTGACTAACTCTATGAAACGAGAATACTGTTTGTTCTGTACACTATCATCCACAATGATGGCGGCGTCTTTATCATCTTCAATATGAGGACGTACTATCTCCCAAAGCTGAGAAGGAGTAAAACGCTCTCTCCTCAAAAAGTCACTCACTGCATCATGACTTAGGTTTGCTCTATGATTAGCTAATTCTGTACAGGTGTAGTTGGTCTGGGCACTGAGCAGGTAGCTGATATAATCTTGCTTGTGTAGCATCCTAATAATATACTGTATCTTCACGCAAAAGCGAAAGTCCTAATATGAAGAAATGTCTATTATCACTTTTTTATCATCTAAAACATAGGGTACATCACGATATAGGTTTCCGTGTATATTATACGCTTGAATAGTACTTTTGTCAGTTGGTTTTAAATTAATCGCTAATGTAAATACTCCCGAACTAGGATTAGGGTACACCTTTTCAGTAAATTTTACCTCCTCAGTGGTGGAGGTTATAAGCGAAGGAATGTACGCTGTGTTAGTTGAGTATTCTGATTCGCCAACAATATTGTATGCTTTGATACGATACTCATACGTTTCTTCGCGTTTTACCTGTGTATCGTAGTAATAATTATATCCTGTCTCCACTGTATCGATCATTGTGAATTCACTTTCCTCTGCCCTTTCGATAAGATAACCTATCACCTTATCTGATGGATTATCCCATTTAAGATGTAGGCTATTGTTATTCCAGGTAGCGTAAAGCCCTTCTGGTTTCGTAGGTAAACTTAGTGAAGATGTACTTACCTGAACTGGATTTGAGTTGTTTGACACTATTCCGTCCCCAATACTAACCACTTGATAGCTATAGTTGGTAGCCAGATCAATATTCTGGTCTACGTAGATTGTAATATCAGCTCCTACGCTATCAATAAGTTCGTATCCTTTCGCATTTTCACTGCTACGGTATATTCTGTAGCCTAGTTCATATTCCGAACTATCTTGCCATTGCAGTACAATTCCCCGACTTTCGTCAATGGAAACTTGTAGATCCGAAGGTGCCCGCGGGGCTTTTAAATTTAGACGAGCAATACCTGAGAAACCTGCTAAATCATTGATAGCTAAAAAACTTCCGTAAACTATTGCCTGACTTCGGTCTTCATCTTCAAACAGTATACCCTGCGAACTGCCGTCCAGATCAAAACGAAAATCGCTATATACTCGCCCTTTTAAGTCAAACATGGATAAGCCTTTACGAGCGACTCGATTTATGCGATTGTAGCTACCGGTTAATATATATGTTGAGTCGGATGCGGAAACTATTGAAGAAAAGTAAGGATGATGGCTAACACCTACGCCTACCGAAAACCGGTCTATAAGTTCACCATTAGATTCCATTTGGATAACAGGCATTACGTCGTTGCTTCCGTATCCACCAACACTCATTCCTACTGCCAGTATTTTTTTATCTGTTGTAAGAGCAAACGTTGTTATTTTGTAGCCTACCGTTGCTTCTGGTGAGAAAGCAGAATCAGCTTGACCGGTAAAATCCAGTTTGTTTATATACCCTACATTTGTATATCCTACATCGTCTGCTTCAACCCACTTTTCCCCGCCGATCAGAATACCGTCATCTGTAACTAGCATCCCACTAATTTGTACTTCCTCTTCAATTTCCGGCGCAAATGAATAATCAACAGCGCCTGTACTATCCAACTTAATCAAATTCCGATAGACGGTATTGACGTAATAGTTACTATGACCCGCTACCAGCATACTACCATCTTCAGACAAATGTATTTTGGTAGCTCCTCCGCCCGAATGATTAATTTCACTTGAGAAGCTCTGGTCTAACTTTCCGTTACTTTCTAACCTAATAACCCCCGACTGCTCATACCTATTAGGCATTTTGAAGCTGCCACCCACTAGAATTTTTTTATTTGGCTGAAGAACGATTGTATTGACCCTCATTTCTGGTCCGATACTAATATTACTACTAAATGCCTCATCAACCTTACCGACTGCAGATAATTTTGCGATGCTATTCGCTGAAACACCGTTAATTTCAGTGAAGTTTCCCGAAATTATCAGACTACCTTCGCTCGCTAACAAAGCATCATTTACGGAAGGCTTTCCTCCTAAGTCAGGAAGAAAGTTAGTGTTTAGCTGTCCCTGTTCATTAATAGCAACGGCTCCTTTTGCTGGTGTATTGTTCACACTACTGAATGCCCCGCCAACAAATAGCTGCCCCTGGTGATATACCATTTTTAGGTTCTGTTGGTATTGGTTGAAAGCTTTGTAAAACTCATACGTTTTGCGAGTATTATTTAGCGAGCCGTCTTCGTTTAGCCAGATTATTCGGTAAAAGCCTCCCTTTTCATCACTGTAGTTGTAACCTAATGCCGCGTATTTTCCCGATGGCAATTGCTGAATTGATGTGAGAGTTCCTCTAAAGGCATTGGCCGTTGGCCCGGGAAGTATGAAATTTTTATCAAAGGAACCATCTTTGTTGAGCCTTACTAGCCCTGGAACAGGAACATCATTGTAGAATTCATAATAACCGTACACTACGTATTTACCATCTTGCTGGGCAAAAATATTTTCTATACTAGGATGATTTCCCTTAAGCTCGCCATCAAACTGAAAACTTTCATCTACTTTACCATCTTCATGAAGTCTAATTATAACCGAAGAATTATCTCGATAATCTATACCATAAATCAGTATTTTGTTATCAGGTTGAATGATCACTTTTAGGAACGATTCTTTCATCTGATACTCTTCAAAGCTGCTATCGCTATTTCCACTTTCATCTAATCTTAAAATACGTGTAATAGACGCATTACCATCCCATTTAGAAGTTACCAGTATGCACTTATCTTCCTGAGTGGTAAAATGATCAATGTACTCTATACTCTCGTCTACTGAGAATTGATTATCTATTGTACCATTTGTAAGCAATCGGGTTAAATCTCTTTGCCAGCCTTGGCTTTCTTTTATTATGTATAACCGATCTTCACTATCTAAAGACATGTTGTATGTTTGCCAATTTTCGTAGGGTACCTGATAGCTTTTATCAAGTTGCCCACCCTCGGTCAATCTTACAAGAGTGGGCACTTTTTCATAAGCTACACTTTCAATATCGCCGCCAACTATTACTTTCCCATCAGACTGTACTACCATTCCATAAACAGATGCATGAGTACGAATAAATGGATTAAATTTAGGGTCAATATTTTGGCCATGTACGATAGTTGAAAAGAAGATGAATGTAGTAAGTAACCTTACATAATTTATTATAAACTGCCTCATTATTTCACTTTATCATTTCTGTAATTCTTAAAATTATATAATTTATTACATTAAAACAATTTTATATAAAAAACTGATTAGTCTATATTGAAAAGAATCTGTATTTTTTCGTTTTGCCCCGTTAGTTCAAGAGGTTAAGTGAGTGCACAAATTTCTAACCCTTCGCCGGGTTTATAGTACTGACAAATTTTATAAGTAATCTTTTGCTAGGCAGTGAACCAATTTTCTGCAATTGCGTTGCATTTACTAGCTTGCAACTTTGTTGCGTGATTATGAAGGAAAAACAAGCCGATATTTTAGGAATTGTAAGTGCTAGCTTGTGTATTGTACACTGCCTACTTGTCCCTATGCTAGTAATTTATGGTTTAATAAATAAGCCACTCGTTGAGAGGTGGGAATACCTCGATTGGGTTTTTATTCTATTAAGTGGCTTGGCGGTCTTCTTAGCTACTCATCATGAACATAATCTACCCAAAGGTGGACGGCGATTGTCTCAATGGATGTGGGCAGTTTGGGCAATTTTCGCTGTAGCATTGCTACTGCACGATAGTTGGGTACCCGCTCTATATATTTCTGTACTTAGTTCAGTAGGGTTGGCGTATCTGCATTTTCAGCATTTCCGCAAAAAGCATTTAGCTGCCGTCACTAAGTAAGCTTACGAGGCGATCTATTTTAGCTTACAAACATGCTGAAAACTATTCAGGCTGTTTGTAGACTCCTCCTTCCTTCATTACTAGTATTACTTCTTCCATCACTTCAATATTTTCCAGCGGATTGTCGGCTACTGCAATGATATCGGCTAATTTTCCTTCTTCAATTGAACCTATCTGATCAACCACTCCTAGAATCTGAGCCGGAACTATTGTAGCCGATTGAATGGCTATCATGGGCGGCATTCCGGCTTCAACCATGTAGGTAAATTCTTTGGCATTTTTACCGTGGGTAAACACTCCCGCGTCCGTACCAAAAGCGATCTTTACTCCTCGCTGGTAGGCTTTAGCAAATGTTTCCTGAATCATAGGGCCAATTGCCAGAGCTTTAGGAACAATGATCGACGGATAATACCCTCGGATTTGAGCCGAATCGGCTACCGACTTTCCCGCAGTAATGGTAGGCACGTAGTATGTACCCTTTTCAATCATCAAATCCATAATTTCTTCGGTCATCAGGGTACCGTGCTCAATAGTGGTAATTCCGGCCATTACCGCTCGTTTCATTCCCTCCGGACCGTGTGCGTGGGCGGCCGTATGCATTCCGTAGTCGGTAGCAGTTTCTACCACAGCTTCTAATTCTTCGGTAGTAAACTGAGGCCCGGAGCCATCTTTAGCGTAGCTAAGCACTCCTCCGGTTGCGGTTAACTTAATCATATCAGCCCCTTCTTTATACCGCTGTCTAACAGCCTTTCGGGCATCCTCTGGTCCATTCACTACCCCTTCGGCCGGGCCAGGGTCGCCCATTAAATCCTTCCGAAGACCGTTGGTCGGATCGGCATGCCCGCCAGTAGTGCCAAGTGCTTTTCCTGAAGTAAAAATGCGAGGGCCATTAATGTACCCGGCATTAATAGCTTTCTTTAGTGAGATATTTACTCCATCGCCGCCAACATCCCGCACCGTAGTAAACCCAGCCATTAAGGTAGCTTCGGCATAAGGAATTGCTGCTAAGGCTACATCAGCTTCATTCATTCTGAAGCCTTTAGAATAATTGTCTTTACTACTCTGATTCTGAATGTGCACGTGCATATCGATTAAACCGGGTAGCACAGTATAATTACGCAAATCAATCAGTTGAGTGTTATCAGAATCTTGATATCCATTAACTACTGAGCTTACTTGATCACCGTCGATAATTACGGTCACCTCTTCTCGAACCTGATCGCTTTTACCGTCAATTAGGCGTCCGCAGTGTAGATAAATGG
>NZ_JBARYM010000191.1:0-16064 GCF_049647865.1 Tunicatimonas sp.
CAGGAGATTTTAGTTGGGTAGGCACCCGGACCGATTTGATCTTCGGCTCAAACTCTGAGCTACGGTCTATCGCTGAAGTCTACGCTTGCCAAGATTCCAAAGAGAAGTTTGTGAACGACTTTGTAGCGGCTTGGACTAAAGTGATGAATTTAGATCGCTTTGATTTGAACTAATCCGCAATTAAGTGATTTGCAACATGAAAGGGAGGCTATCTTAGCTTCCCTTTTTCTATTTTTAGCCCTATCTCGCTGCCGTCTTTCCTACACTTAATTCCGTGTAGTTGCCCAATTCTAAGGTCCAGTCGTAATCTTGAAAAGATAAAGATGGATCAGCTTCTTGGGGGATTACCTTGTATTTCCGCAAAAAATCACGAATGCCGCTTTTACCTCCAAAATCGCCTCGGAACCAACTAAACAGCGAAGTCACATTCACCTTTTCATTTTCCGCTTCGTAACTGCTAGTACGCGTCAAGAACTGTTGAGCAATCTCATCCAGTTGCTCGTCCATATAAGGTGCATCGTAGACTGCAATGTAAGGACAGCTTTTGGCTCCGCAGTTCAACGCAAAGTGTATTCGCCCATCAGCTTTATCGGTCCGGAAAGTACGCTCATATTTGTCAGCGAATGGATCGGATACTAGCCCTAGTAGCCACTTAACTTTTGAACCCCGGATAATACCGTGCTCAATTTTATCCAGACTGATTAGTTCGCCCGCTATTGTAATCTGGTCTTTCTTAAAAAAAGCTCCCCGGTCTTCAAATAGCTCCGGCTGTTTCGTCAGAATATGCTGCACGTAGCCGTTGTACACATTAATCCAGAAAGCCTTCTTCGACTCATCAGTATCCAGTTCAGCCGATAACTCTTCTACCGAGACAGTTGCTAGCTTGTCCATAATCTGAGCAGCATCTTTTCCATCGCGGGCAGCACGCACTAATTCTTTAGAAAGAGTCACGTTAGAGTATGATTTTTTGTGGGAAGCCTGCGGCCCTTTTTTAGCTGAAGAGCACATCAACAGCAAAGAAGCCGAAAAAAGCAAAAATATATTAGTGAACATTTTCATAAATTTAGTATTTAAAGTAGTAGATAAATCCGCTAGTGGTTATTACTACGTACTTTTAAGAGAAACAGATTTGCGGTAGTAACTAGAAATGCAAACAAAGGCTGTGAAGTGTACCAAATATGAAGATAAGTGTCATTATTCCGACGTACAATGAAGAGGAAAGAATAAGTAAGTTAGTGACTTACTTGTTAGAGCACCACAATACGACATTAGCCGAAGTTATTGTCTGCGATGGGGGTAGCACCGACAGTACTGTTGCCCTAGCGGTAGCTGCCGGAGCTTACGTATTGCACTCTCCCCGGAAAGGGCGAGCCGCTCAAATGAATTATGCTACTAGCCAAGCCCAGGGAGATATTCTATATTTTATTCATGCTGATACCCTGCCCTCTCCCGATTACCTGAGCGATATTGTTAATTACGTACAGCAAGGCTATACCAGTGGTAGCTACCGCAGCCAGTTTGAAGATGAGCACCCTTTTTTGAAACTTAATGGTTTTTTAACGCGCTTCAACTGGATTTCCTGTCGGGGAGGTGACCAAACGTTGTTTGTTACGCGCGAGCATTTTGAGCAACTCAATGGCTACGATGAGTACTACATAGTAATGGAGGATTTTGACTTTATCCGCCGGTCGCGGAAAGCGGGAAAATTTGTCATCATGCCCAATACTGCCTTAGTCTCAGCCCGTAAGTACCAAGACAATAGTTACCTTCGGGTGAACGTTGCTAATAGCATTGTATTTCTGATGTACCGCCTCGGCTTTCCGCCCCAAACGCTGCTGAAGACGTACAAAAAGATGGTGCATTATCCCCGTTACTCTGACTCATCGAAAGTGCCGGTTAAGAACCAAGCATAACAATATGTTGCCTGAGCAAAATACGAAACGATTTAGTGCTTTTCCTTATCGCTCTTAACACTTTTTGCCTTTCATTGTTAGTAATAGCATAACTATCAGTCTATTAATACTGAATGTGTTAGAATCCTTCTGAAGAAATTTTTACTTCTAACAAATTTTTTAGATACGCTTATTCTTCTGCTGTACATTTAAAATAGATAGAATAGCAGCTAGAAGGCTAAATAACTTTTTTCAACTTAATCGAATAATTATGAAAAGTATAAAGGTATTAGGAATAATAGCCATCAGCCTTCTGTTGGTTCGTTGCACTACTTCATATTCAGTGCTAACTGACTATGATCGGGATGCCGAGTTTAGTGATTACACCACATTTTACTGGGCAGATGAATTTCAGCAAGAACACAGTAAAATAGAAGGAAATGAACCGCTATTTTACAATACGCTGATAAAAAAGCGCTTAAAGGAAGCTATTCAGCGAGAGATGGAAGGACGAGGCTATGCGCTATCTAGCGAGCGCCCTGATCTACTGGTGAACTCTCAAGTGGTAGTTGAAAACCGAATTAGCGGTTCACAAAATTATAATCCAGGTTTCTACGGATGGTGGGTTGGTGGTTCTTCGTTCAATAGCAATATTAGTCAAGCTAAGGAAGGCGATGTAGTCATTGATTTAATTGATCGAGAGCAGAAGCAACTAGTTTGGCAGGGGTACGCTCCGGGCGTGTTGGAAGTGAATATGGATAATCGAGAAGAAACTCTTAAAAATGCCGTAACATTGATCTTTTCCGAATACGGACGCCGAGCTGGTGAAGATCAGGCCGCCCGAGCTGGTAAATAATATGGTTTGAGTATAGAGTTAGTTAAAGCCGTATCTCCGTAATGAGGTGCGACTTTCTTGATAACTACCCACTGATGTCTCGCCCCTTTAACAGCTGGTAGCTTAGAAAGATAAACAGTACAGCGTAGGCTACTACTAAAGCAACATCACCCAAAGCTACGTAATCCTGCACCTCCTGAAACGCATATTTACCAAACGGCACCGGAATCAGGTTATTAATAGCCCGAATAGGAAAGTACTGGTGAAAAGTATACTGAGGATATATTTGCGATAGAATCAATGCGGTGATTGGCTCGAGAAAAAATGTATACAACGCCAGCAGCACAATAGCAAATCCGGTACGCTTGATTAACATTCCTACTAATAAAGCAAAGGTTAAAAACACTCCTACATCTAGAAAGTACGCCAGCAGAAAATCAGCATTTGTAAATATCACATCCAGCCCTTTTACCGGAGAATAGATTAACCCTAGAATTAAACCTAGGATGAATACGAAAAGCGTATTCACTACTGTAATCGTTAAAATAATCAGCAGTTTGCTAGTTAAGAACTCCCAGCGAGTGAGGCCATCGATTATGTGCTGGCGGATGGTTTTGTAGCTGTATTCATTGGTAATTGAAATCACCACAATAAAACCTAAAAATATGTTTAGGTAAGTCGCCATATACGTCAGATTCTGCCAGATGTCAGCAAAATCGTAGAAGGGCACCATCGATGGGTCCAGTCCGTTGATTTCTGCACCGTTCATGCTTGCCAAGTATTCCAGAAAGAAGCCTACTCCACTTAATACCAGTCCAAGCACCACGAAGTACAGTATCATCAGTATCCAGAACGGGCGATAACTTTTAAGCTTTAACCATTCAATAGCAATTAGTCTAGGCATGGTTAGTAGCGGTTTGGTTAGCGAGAGAAGATTGATTGGTTGAAGCTGGATCAGTTGCCAGAATCTGTAAGAATTGCTGTTCTAGGCTGTTAGTCCGTTGCGAAAGATGAGAGACAATAATTCCTCGCTCGATCAGAAATCGGTTCAGGTCAGTACTGCTCTGATTGTTATTTAATCGCACTCGTAAGAATTGCTTTTCCGGACGAACAGATTCGGTGTGAGTAAACTGCTGGATAGCTTCTTCCAGTGACTTCATATCACTAGCGGCAACTTCTACGGTATCGGTTCCGGTAAGGGCTTCGTCTACGCCTCCGGTGTAAATCAACTTTCCTTTCTTCAGCACCGCAAAGTGAGAGCAGACCTTTTGCACTTCGTCCAGCAGATGGCTAGCCAGAATTATGGTTTTTCCTTGCTGAGCAATTTGAACAATAAGTTGACGAATCTCGGCAATACCCTGCGGATCAAGGCCGTTGGTCGGTTCATCCAGAATCATCACGTCGGGGTCGGCTAGCAAAGCCGAAGCAATGGCTAACCGCTGTTTCATTCCCAGGGAGTAGGTTTTAAACGCATCGTTTCTGCGCTCGTGTAGGTCTACCGTTTGCAGTACCGTATCAATCCGGCTCTCGTCGGTCCCTTTAATGAGGGCAACAATCTTGAGATTATCTACCGCCGAGAGGTAGGGATAAAACACCGGAGTTTCTAAAATGGCACCAATCTTTTTACGGCTTTCGGCTGAAGGTGCTTCGCCAAACCAGCGGTATTCGCCACCACTCCTTTTAATCACATCCAGAATAATTCCTAGCGTGGTAGTTTTTCCGCTACCGTTCGGCCCCAGCAGGCCGAAGACTTGCCCTGGCTGCACTTCTAGCGACAAATTATTCACCGCGTGAACCTTACCGTAGTGCTTATGGAGGTTTTGTATTTGAAGAGTGGGAGTGTTCAATTATTAGGGTGTTAATGTGTTCGGGTGTTTACTATTCATTATCTTCCTCAAACTCTCCTTGTATCTGAGCGGCCAAATTTACTACACCTGCGATGTCCTCAAAATTGAAATCTCCCTGAAACAACTTAAGCAGAGCGGGTAAGTTGATAAAACCTTCCAGATCAGTAAGAATAATGGTATCATCGGTTTCTACCAAGCCTACTATGCCTTCGGGAGTATCATCATCTCCTAACGAGTACAAATGTACGTTTTGTCCGTCGGCTTGGAAAGTCATTAGCTCCTGATAATTTTCCTGCTCTACTTCCTTACTTAAAGTACGAATGGTTTGTTGAGAGAAGCCGTGTTCGTTCTTATTGTACATCAGCACCCTAAGTTTATCAATATCGTGGACCAAATTATAAAAATCAGGATGCTTTTCTATGTTGACCATCCGCAAGGTACTAGGATAGAGAAAGAACTTTTGGCTGGGCTGATGTTCTTTCAGGAAATCATCTACTGTATGACTCTGAGCTAGGCTAGCAAAAGAGCAAGTAAAAGCCAGCACGAATATGCTGGCTAATTTTAGGGTTTGTTGCTTACTCTTGGTCATCATCTCCTTCGTTGTCAATGTTCTCCAGATACTTCATACCGTCAATCTTCATTCCCTTGGAAATTTTAGAAATTTGCTTCAAGTCAATCTCTCCGTAAAGGCTGAGGGCTACAAATTTATGTTCACCTCCTACCAGCATCACCAGTTCACTAATCTTTCCGGCTTCTTCCTGGATCATAAAGAGCATATCGTCTTTACCGTCGCGGATTGACATTAGCTCTTCCATGTTTCCCTTTCGCACCTGCGATGTAGCATCTTTGAAGTACCGACGAGCATTGTTTACACTGTCGGAGACTAAAATTTTCAACCCTTCTAGTTTACTTACTGCTTCAGTTAGCTCTTTGGTGTCCGGGTCTTCAGGTTCAAATTCAGTAAAGAGGCTAAACATTTTGCTGGTGATGGTAACTTTGGTAAAGGCTTCATCATCGGCATATTTGTCAAATAATGGGGCAAGCACATTATTTTGGGCATTCACACCCAGTGCAAGTAATTGAATTGCGGTTATAATAATTATTAATCGTTTCATGGTATTTGTTTTTTTACAGTTTCTTGGGCTTCACTAAAAGTTTCTAATTCTTGCATATGCTGCGTTCCTTCGTTCATTAAGCTGGACACCAGCAGTAAGGCTTCTTTGGTTTGCTCGTAGGCCAACCGCGGGTCTTCGTACGTATCTTCTACCGTGGCTACTATACTATTTTCCGTAGTCGGATTTTCCCACTCTTTCTTAAATAGTATTGCGGCAAAAATTATGAATACGATA
Source organism: Tunicatimonas sp. (assembly GCF_049647865.1). Taxonomy (NCBI): domain Bacteria; kingdom Pseudomonadati; phylum Bacteroidota; class Cytophagia; order Cytophagales; family Catalimonadaceae; genus Tunicatimonas; species Tunicatimonas sp. Next base: position 5,924 of record NZ_JBARYM010000191.1, read on the forward strand.
GCTGCTGCAACTTGCAAAGCAGGTCGAAAAGTTAGCCATCGTTGCTTCGCTTGTTTCCGCTCAATACGCTGAGTAAGCTGTTCGTCAAACCGCTCATCAAGCGTACGAGACTGTGTATTTGACTGGTAATACCGAAACAGAGCCGCTTCTTTTTTCAAATCAGCCGGAGCTTCCTCCTCCTGAAAGTAGCGTTGCAACTGCGCTTCTTCTTCCAGCGAAGTTTCTCCTTCCCAGTACTTTTCTACGAGTTCACGGATGGTGGTCAATTCCATAAGCATTCATTTTTATTAACTGTTCGCGCAGCGCTTTTCGAGCCCGAAACAGGTTCACTTTTACTTGCGCGAGGGGCATATCCAGAATTTTGCTAATCTCCTGATACGTGTAGCCCTCCATATCGCGTAATTGTAACACCTGTTGCTGGGCAGCGGGCAAGCGTTGCAGCAATTGATCGATCGTTTGTAATACATCCCGCATTTCGGCCTGGTCGTACGGTGACGGGTCATCGTGCGCCTTCTGTCCGTCGGTAAGTTCCTGCGTATTACGGTAATGTCCGGATTTTAGCCGGTTCAGTGAGAGGTTGCGGGTCACTTGCATGCACCAGGCCTCTACGCTGCGGTACAGATGAAGGTCTTCCCGCTGGTTCCACGCTTTAATGAATACTTCCTGTACCACATCTTGGGCTTCGTCTTCGTTATTCAAGAAGCGCAAGGCAAAGCGATACAGCTTATTCTTTACGGGGAGTACACGGGTTTTAAATTCTTCCAGTACCATAGTTATCCCGAAGACAACTGACTGAAACAAAAGTTACAAGGAAGGTGGAAAAAAGTTTTTATCGGGTGCGGGGTGAATTTCAAACTTTACTGTTCTCTTTCCAGCACCACGCTGAGCTGTTGCAAACTATTATGAATTTTAAGACTTGATGGGTTAACGGTAAATACCAGTTCCCCTTCGGTAAAAATAGCAGAAAAAACATTGCCCCATTCGGGTTGACCTACCAGTGTACTAGCTAAACCAGGAACCGAAAATGAGCGTGGTCCGGTGTACTCAAAAGTTCCCCATATACTGTTGGTCGTATTACTTCCCTCAATACTGGGTGGATCAGTAGTATCGTCAAAAGTGACAATCACGTCCATGCCCCGCGAGTTCTCCTCCGTTTTGGCAATTAGCTCACCTTGTTCGTAATCTTCGTAAGCAATCACTCGCCAGGTGCCATTGAGTGACTTCACTGAGGAGTCATCCCGAACTTCTAGACTTTTAAAGTCGTCTTCATCGCAACTAAATAGAAGTACCAATAAGCTAAGTGCTACTAGCTGTTTCATCGTCAACTGTTTATTTAAAGACCCTTAAGCAATCGTTTTGGTTGTAGAGAATATTTTAAAAGTAGTAATTGAGAATAAGGATTCTATCTAGGGAAAGCTGATTGACTAAGTTTATTCGGGCGGCAGTACTGCTTAATTGAGTGTTTTCTCCTGGTTGAGCACTAGCGTCGGTACGCTCTCGGTTGTTACTGCTGTAGGTGAAGTCTAAGCTTAGCAGATTGGTCTCTACCGAAAATCGCTGAGTGATGAAGTAGTAAAACCCACCTTGCATCCCGGCACTGATAAGATGGTTTCGGGTATCGAACGTACGTAGTTGGTCGTTAATTGGATCATTATTAACCCGAAAATCTTGTTCAATGATTCCGCTATTATATTGATACGATACCTGCGGTTGCAAATACGCGCCAAAGCGTTCGGTAATAGGTAGAAAACGGCGTAAAAAAGGAGTCAAACCAACTGTAGTAGATTCTTGTACTGATCGATCGATAAAGTCATTGCCAGAAGTTGTCTGCTCATTATTAGCAAACCCTACTGTAAACGATACTCCGTAGGCCCAGCGGTCATTAAAGAACTTTCCGTAAGTAGGGGATAGACTGAAGGAATTGTTCCGCGAAGTTCGCTGATTGGTAAAATTACCACCTTCGTTCTCATTGTCGGAAATGTTTACCGATAAACCGCCACCAACAAACGACCGTCCTACACCTAAGTAAGGATTTTCTTGCGCTAAAGCGGTAATTGCAATAAGAGCAAAACCAACTACTGATAACAATATTTTTCTCATAGTAAAGATAGGTTTAGTTACCAACGATAGCACAAATCTTTAGCCAGATTTTACAGAAATCCTGTTCGGCAACAACTATATTTTTTCTATTTTCAAAGTAATATCGGAGGCTTCTTTAAGCTGCTTTTCTTATTGCTCAAAACAAAAAATTTGAGCACCTCGCCGTCAATTTCTTACCTTAACATTATTTAACAAAATCTAGGAATTCTCAAACGGGTAGTTACTGTTGAGTAAGTGAATGAGGGGATAGCGTAGCAGCGAGAAAATCAGGTAACTAACCCTTGATGATTATGAAAACATACAGAAAATATATATCCGGTTTATTAATATTACTAATAACCGCTACGGCAAGTGTAGCATCTAACAAAAGCGCGTCGGCAGTATATAATCCATCTCAGTTAAAGAGGAATTACAATATAGACCTACGGGATATTTCTCGTTCAGCCGCATTTGCTGACCATATTTTGGTGATGGATGAACTACCGCAAATGGCAGCATTTAATGTACTGGAAACCTTACAAGGCCGAGTACCGGGGGTGTGGGTAACTAACTACGGCTGGAACACCCACGTTTCTATCCGAGGTAGCTGGCGAAGTCCGCTCTACGTGATTGATGGTATGCCGGTAGATGCTACTGCAGTTAATATGATGAATCCCAGCGATGTATCCACCATTGAGGTACACAAAGGAATAGCTCCGGTGATGTACGGGGGGAGAGGAGGCAATGGGGCTATCATTATTAATACAAAGCGGGGGTGAAAAGTGACGCAGAATTAAAACTTAAGCTAATCCGGTAGGTCGCCACCTGGTAGACCGACAGGCAGCGGATCTTAGCCTTTCTGAGCTAAGAGAAGCTGCCTATTTTTATAAGCTAGACATTGAGGCTTAATTTTTCAACTTTCTAAACTCTAATTTGATTCCTACCCTTCATTGCTCCGCCGCTTAAACTCGTTAAAGATTTGCCGTTTGCGCGCGTGGTACCAAATAGCCAGCAATATTGAAGCAGTAGCAATGACCACCGTGGCTACGAAAATAGCTGTGTTCTCACTATCGGCAAAAAAATACAGTAGCAGAAAGCCCGCTAGTAGCAGTAGTGAAACTATCATTCCTCGTACAGAATGTTGACGAAATCGCTGGCGCAGTTCTTCGTCTGTTAGCTGCATTAATTTTTCTTTATTACTCATATTTCAAACAAGTGATAGAACCCTAATTTGTTTGGCTAATCCCTACGAAAGGGCTTTAAGGTTGTTCTGTACTGCACTAATTTACAAATTATAAGAAAAAACTCTCTCACTATGTTTACTTCAATCGGTGGGAAGATATAAAGCGGGTAAATAGATCATTGGATATTCTTTCACTCGTGACCCGTACCGAATTATGATAACTTTTACCATTCACCTTTTTTATTTACTTGTTGCCTCATTAATTATCTTCTCCACTCATAATTTACTAGCCCAGACTCCTATTGTTAATGAATACCAAAAAGAACTAATTGCCCTTGATGCCGAAGCTAACTCTGATGAGCTATACTTAGATGTCGACCAAGATGTTTCAGTAATGAGTGTACCAAGCTATTGGGTGGATAGCCTGAATCGCTATGTCGAGAGTTCACTTCGAATTTATGAAAATCAGGGCTCTAAATGGACTGATGTATTTGATGTTTCTCACTATTTTCATTCCGTGGCGGTCGACCAAGGAGTAGTGGTGGCTGGTAGTTTAGCATCCAATGCAGTACACGTATACGAGAAAAAATCAGGCAATTGGCAGCAGACAGCAGAAACACGTTTACCAGTTTCTATTATGAATGACTATATCAATATTGGTCAGAAAGTAGCTATAGCTGATAATATTATTGCTGCCCATGCTACTACTGCTGCCGCTAATCCTCGTAGACGCACATTACACATATTTGAAAAAGTTAACGGAATATGGAAATTCAATACCATTCTTAACCAGTTTTCGGAGGCAGAGAGCTTCGCAATATCGGATGAGCAAATTGCAGTAGCTACAGGCAAAGTCAATGAAGAAATCTACCTATACGACAAAGTGGGCAGCAATTGGCGGTTGACATCCAAGTTGAAACCTGAATTGGATAAAGCATTCAGGAGCATTGATATCAATGGAAATACAATAGCGGCTAGTAGTGCGGGGAGTATCTCTATTTTTAAGAAAAGTTTTAGAGGAAAATGGTCGCTAAGCACTAAGATACAAGCTACTGATCTGCCAGTAGCCGATTCCATCCCCCTAAATGCGAATCTCAGGATTAGCTATGTTTCTGACACTTCCATTATAGCTGGTACATACGTATTTAAGAAGCAAGGAGGAGTTTGGCAGCCTCGGTTGCGTTTGGAGGCTTCAAATAGAGAGTTATTAGGTAGTGGCAGTTCAGATGGTAAGACAACATTATTCGCTGCTAGTAAGAGGCGGGGAGATGGTTTGCCATACACAGGGAGCCCTTACTTCTTCAATGCCGCTAGCCCATTTTTAACCATCAACCATCCTGTTATTACTGATTGGCTGGCCGAGCGGGAGCTGTATGAGGTTGATCCTATTGAGCGTACCGTAGTTCCCATACAAGATTTGTATAAATCGGGCTACAACTTGCTGGTGGAGGCTATCGAAGGCGAAATATCGGGCATGGAATTTAGGTTAGAAGGTCCCGTAAGTATGGAAAGAATTGATAAAACGGCTCCCTACACTCTTTTCGGTGAAGACGATGAGAAGCTAGCGTTTAATCCACAGGCCGGTGAATATACCCTTACCGCAACTCCCTACTACGAAACCGGCGGGGAAACCCACTACGGTGAATCGCAGACCGTAAATTACCTGCTTACCGAAGAAGAGGAAACCCAGGTATTTCCTAATCCGGTTCAAGAGGAGCTATTTGTTCAAAGCAGTACTATTGAAAAAATAGTGGAAGTGAGCTTTCAATCCATCTACACTAAAAAGAAATACTTCGTATCTAAAAGTAGTATCACGTACGATGGTGAAACCTGGCGCATAGAAACTGCCGAATTACCCGCAGGGTATTATATTCTGGAGATTATTACTCCTACCGAAGTAATAACCCAGCACGTACTCAAAAAGTAGGCCTCTATTAACTCAATCGGGGTTAGGTATATCCTGCTATTCTTAGAGATGGCAGGATTTTTTGATTTATAGAAATGACTAATGGCTAATGGCAGAATAACCTGATATTATTCGGTAATTGCTAGTTTCTGTTTACTTTGCTAATTATTGTGTAACCGCTACTTATGAATAATGTACCTAACTTAACCTCGCTATTCGATCAATATCCTCAGAGCCGAGAATTTCTAGATGAGGTCTTTGACGAGTCTGGTACCATTAGAGCTCAGTACCAGGGCATTTACAGTCACTTCTCTCAGTTACCGTTATCCGACTTTCACGACCTATTCGATTATGCCAAGAAATCTTCCTTTGATCAGGGTATCACGTTTAACGTTTATTCTGACTCTCAGCAAGGTGTAGAACGTATTTTTCCGTTCGATCTATTTCCCCGAATTATTACTGCTCAAGAATGGAGTGCGCTTGAGAAAGGATTGACCCAGCGTAATCGGGCGTTGAACCTATTTTTAGCCGATATATACAATGAAAAGAAAATACTAAAGGACAAGGTAGTACCGAAAGAACTAATTTTTTCCTCTAAGAATTACTGTAAAGCGATGATGGGCTTCGCCCCTTACGGTGGGATTTACGTTCACATTTCGGGAACCGATGTAATCCGTCATAAGGATGGTGAGTTTTATGTGCTAGAAGATAATTTGCGCTGCCCTTCGGGGGTGAGCTACGTTCTATCTAATCGCATGGCAACCAAGCGTATTTTGCCCAACTTGTTTTTTAATAGTCAGGTACAACCGGTAGTAAATTACCCCGAAGCGTTGCTGGATGCACTTAAGAGTGTGACCCCGCCCGGCACTGACCAGCCTTTGTGTGTGCTGCTCACACCGGGCGTCTATAACTCAGCTTACTACGAGCATTCTTTTTTGGCACTCCAAATGGGAGTGCAACTGGTAGAGCCTCGCGACTTATACGTTGAGAATAACTTTGTATATATGAAAACCATGCACGGTCCCAAGAAGGTAGATGTGGTATACCGTCGTGTTGATGATGAATTTTTAGATCCGCTAGTGTTTCGTCCTGATTCTCTGCTAGGGGTGCCGGGTATCATCCACGCCTTTCGGGAAGGAAACGTTACGCTGGCAAATGCCCCGGGTACCGGAGTAGCGGATGATAAAGCAGTATACACCTACGTTCCCGATATTATTCGCTACTATTTAGACGAAGAACCGCTGCTTAAAAATGTGCGTACCTACCGCTGCGAAAAGGACGATGATTTTCAGTACGTACTAGAACACTTGCACGAATTGGTAGTGAAGCCGGTAGATGAATCGGGCGGGTACGGAATATTTATCGGCAATAAAGCTTCGCAACAAGAGCTGGCTGATTTTAAGGAAGTGCTTAAAAGCAATCGCCGAAAGTACATCGGGCAGCCAACCATGGCTCTTTCGGTGCATACTACCTATATTGAAGATGAACAGCAATTTGAGCCTCGCCATATTGACCTACGCACCTTTGCCCTAACCGGTCACGAAATGGAATACGTGTGTCAGGGAGGATTAACCCGGGTGGCGCTACGGCGGGGTAACCTAGTTGTGAACTCTTCGCAGGGTGGCGGGTCCAAAGATACTTGGGTACTTCAGGAACATACCGAATCAGCTACATCGCACCAGACGCAAAGTCAAAGTCAATAATGAATACAGTGTTATAGTATTAGTGTGCTTTAGTGTTATAGTTATCTTCACTTAGCTTTATATCTATATCACCCAAACACCGCGCGGCGGTCACTATAATACCTAGCACTAAAATACCATAACACTACAAACGTATGATGCTTTCTCGAACTGCTAATAGTCTTTATTGGATAGGACGCTACGCCGAACGGATAGGACAACTAGCCCGTTACGTTTCGGCTCAGTATTTATCCTCATCCGACCTTCCACCATCGCTGAACAAAGAGCTGATATTGGAATCGCTACTATTCATGACCCAGGCGAGCGAAGCTTTTGAGCAGAAACAAGCCTCATTAACCGATAATGAGGTAATCACTTTTCTCACCATAGATGAGCAATATCCGTTCTCGGTAAAAAACTACATCGGAATGCTAAGGGAAAATACCCGAGGAGTTCGCAGCAGTATCTCTACTGAATTATGGGAAGCCATTAACCGCTTTTACCATACTACCCAGTCCTTTTCAACCGATGATTTAACAAGAAAAGGCCCCTACGACTTCTGCAAGCACTGCATGGATAATACGAGCATCATTAAGGGGGTAATAGACAACACTTTACTAAGGAACTATACTTGGTCACTAATTTACACGGGAATGCACCTAGAGCGAGCCTTACAGATTAGCCAAATACTCCTAGCTAAACTAAAAGATGTGCACCGGATTCCTGATGAGCAGATGAATCCAGCTATTAGTAATTATCACTGGGCCTCACTACTACGAAGTGCCGGAGGCTTAGATATGAGTCGTAATCACTACGGCACTCACCCTACCCAAAAGCTGGTGACCGACTTTATTATTCTTAACCGCAAATTTCCTAAGTCTATTCTGTATAACTTGGAGAAACTTAAGCTGCACCTACGTGTTATTAGCGATGGTCAACCTATTACTCCCGATTCCGTTGAGTTTACAATTGGTAAGCTAGCAGCGCACGTTCAGTACATGACCGTGGAAGAAATTATTGATCAGGGTGAAGATTTTCTCCAGGATGTGAATCAGGAACTTTATGCCCTTGGAAATGAATTGGAGCGCCAGTACTTTACTCTTTAAACTGAATGGTTGCATATCGCATTCGCTACGAAGCTGAAAACCACTACGAACACGTAGTTCAGGAAGGGCTATTTGAGTTTTTGGTAATGCCCTGCGAAGATACTACTCAAACAATCAAAGAAGTAGCGATCAGCAATACCCTGAACCGACCCATATTTCTGGCGAAAAATTCTTTTGGCTACGACATCACTTGTTTCCGGGTAGATGAACCCTTCACCCAGCTTGGCTTCAGTGCCGCTTGCCTGGTAGAGAAGCAGGAAAATATTCTTCACTCAGTAGCCGAAAGTCTCACTCAGGAAGAAGAGCAGCAGGTACTTCAGTCGGAAGATTTTCTGGTAGATCGCTACCTATATATCATGCCTACTGATCTTACCCAACTGCCTATTAAGCAGATTCCCCAATCCTTACTTTATCAAAAAGAGCAGCCCCTATTTAGCTACATCAGTTCCCTCAATCAGTCCATTTACGAAATGATGGAGTACCAGTCGGGTGTAACCACGTTCACCACTCCGGCCACTGAGGTGCTAGCGAACTCTCGGGGTGTTTGCCAGGATTACGCTCATCTGATGCTGGGCATCTTACGACAGCAGGAATTACCCTGTCGCTATGTATCGGGCTATCTCAATCAGGATGAGGGAGTAGGGATGATTGGTTCAACCCAAACCCACGCTTGGCTAGAGGCTTTTATTCCCAACATGGGCTGGGTAGGCTTTGATCCTACCAATAACCTGATGTCTGATGAGCACTACCTTAAAATTGCCGATGGTCTCGACTACCGCGATTGCAGTCCCCTCAAAGGTCACATCCGCCCCGGGGTAATTAACCAAACCAACCATGTAGTACACGTGGTAGAGCAGTAGCTTTTCCTCACGATTTACTTATTATTCACTTTCAAAAGACAGTAGATGTTTTACAGCGTTTAACTATGTCCGATAGATATCGAGGAATTTTTTTGGTGACATAATGAGTTTGGAGTCTATTTTTTTATTTTTATCAGCAAGCTTATCAAAATAGAGATCCGGCAAACGAAGGTACCAGCACGTTCATATAGATAACATATTTAATGTAGAAGAACCAAAATGGCAGTAACCTATGACAAATATTATCAGACTGAACACTTATTCGGAGAACCATATCCAGAACTGATTGAGTTTTTTGCTGAATATTATAAAAAAGGAAAGGTATTAGATTTAGGTTGCGGACAAGGTAGAGACGGAATTTCTTTGGCTCGACTTGGCTATGCTGTTACCGGAGTTGACAACTCTAAAGTCGGAATAGAGCAAATGAATCAAGTCGCTCAATCCGAAAATTTGAATTTAGTTGGACTAGTCGGAGACATCTATTCCTTTAACAATTTTAGCGAGTTTGATTTTATACTGCTTGACAGTATGTTTCATTTTGCTAAAAAGGATAAGAAACAAGAAATCGGACTAGTCGAGGAAATAGTATCGCAGGTCAAGGCTGGTTGCTTAATCATAGTCTGTATCCAAGACACCGGGAATAAAGTTCAAATTCTGAACCAAGCACTTGACTTTAGTGGACACCTCGACCGACTCGCAAACAAGAAGTTTAAATACATTTTTGAAGATGATGAAAGTGACCATAAATCTGAATCTGACTATCGAATGATCATAGCTGAGAAATAGAAGAACCAAGCGCAATAACGTATATGGGCTAAACTCCTCAGAATATGACGCATATACCAACCGGTGTAGTAACTCATGCATCTGCAAGATCAAAAAATACGTTAGTTTGTAGAATGAGTTTATAAACTAGTTGAACTATGGAGATCAAACTAAACATAGGATATGAACAGTTGATTGCTATCATTAATCAACTACCTACTGCTGAGGTGCATAAACTGAACGTAGAGATTGAGAGGATTTCAAACAAAAAGAACAGCAGTACTGCGGATGATTTAGAGAGCCTAATTACTGATGGGCCAGTGATGAGTGATGAAAAATATCGTGAGTTTGAAGAAAACCGAAAAGACTTTACTCAAGATGTAAAGTATTAGAGATTGCCATAAAAAATATATCACTCCCAAAGGATACCTGACTTACAAGTTATCGAAGAATAAACGCATCGGTGCGTTTATAGGGCCATTATCTACGGTGTAAAGTATGCGCGACTACTACTTAGAAATTCTGAAGCTCCCTCCTAATGCTACTGAGAAAGATATAAA
>NZ_JBARYM010000192.1:0-1594 GCF_049647865.1 Tunicatimonas sp.
CGTCCGCTGCTGCTAAATGCGTAGTGCGGACTGGTTACTCCAGGTAAGCAAGCCCAATCCCATACCGGAAAAACATTGATGTACTCTTCTCCGGTGCGGTAAATGTAGGTTAATCCAAAGGGTAAGTAGTAGCCGTAGAGATTTTCGGTATTTACGTCCATTTCCATACCTACGGTGCGCTCTGAGCACATTTTCAACGAAGTAAAGTAGCTACCTCGCTGATGGACTGTGTAGTCGGAACGCCAGAAGTGCTTGTTTCCCGCGATCGTTTGCGGCTGTTTGCTTACAATGCGCTGTTTTGACAATTCGTATAATTCCGCGTGCGCCGGATCAGCTTCAATAAAGTTTTCCAGTTGAGGAATGATCAGTTCGGCTCTCGGGATAAAACCACCGGAACGGCCAACCTGCCTGCCTCGCACATTGTAGTCAAACACATTGCGGAAAATCATCCATCGTGTTCCCTGTAGATAGTACTCTCTCAGTATTTTTAGGTGAGAATCAGTGAAGGCAAATTGGGTGCCCTCAACAATGGATGCTAACCAAATGGTTTCCCGCAAAAAGTTACTGCCGTAGCCGCCGTTGTACAAAAATGGGCCATGCTGATGAAAACTATAATCAGCTTGTATTCCCTCATCATCCGTAACTTGTACTTGTTGCATTACCCCGGCTACTCCGTCAGCAATCCGCTCCGGGTTTCTTTCCAACACTCCCCGGTACAATACAGAAATGGATAACAACGTCCGGTTCGATCCGGTCATACGAGGTTCAGGAGTCAAATCACTAATCATGCGTTGCAGTAAATCATCGGCTATTTCACCCTGAAGAAGAAGCGCGATTATATTGAGGTAGAACTGTTTGCCGATCTCATTTTTGTACCAATTCTTACAGGTCGGATTTATCTGGTACCAGTACGATAAAGCTCGCTCTATTCCAGCTAGTGCTTCGTTACTACGGTACAGTTCTTCAGAAGGCTGACTGTAGGCGTAAGTAAGGATCAAAATACGGTTGAGGGCCCGAAGAGGGTCCCAGTTATTGTCTTGATCTTGATAATCAACATCCGACCAGCTACCATCCGTTTGAAGGTTATTAAGATGATAAGAAGCCTGGTCAAAGTTAGATGCTAAGTACCGACCCGTCCGACTCAGAAACCCCTTCTCTACTAAAGCATCGTCTACTAATCGTTGCTTCAAAATAGAAATTTCATCCGGATCAGATTGAGCAGTTACCTGAAGTGATAGTACCAGTAAAACTAGGCTGACATAGATTGAAAAAGTAGTAGCTATTTTCATGAGATAGGTTAGGCTTAATGTAATAGGATTATCCCTACAAGAGCAAATTAATAAACCGTAGGACGATATACGCTAACGTTATTTTAGGTGGAATTCACTATATTTATAATACTCATTAGTTCGTCTGAGTTACCAAAATGATCAAATGAATCGGCATTAGTTTGATCAGAATATAAGAAATGAAACTAATTGAACAATTTTTTAATTTTCCACACAACACCTTATCATATATTTTCATGCGATCTCGACCGCTCAACTTTCTACTTCTCGCAATCTATGCATTCGGTTGCAGCCCCGATATGCCC